>JAIOXO010000001.1 GCA_022396035.1 Actinomycetes bacterium
TGATGAATATAGGGAACCCTTGATATTGGTAGTACCTACATCTATACCAATCAGGTAATGGTTTTTCCCTTCAGATACAAACCCGTCAATATTTGACTCAAATTTTACCATAATTCTCCTTATATCTTGATCAGGATATCTGTCTATAATTTATCGGTTAAAGCACCCGGGATTAAATCATTAAAACATTAAAACCCATCATTTCACCAAAGATTTTAACTTCTTCAATCCTATCTCCATAAACCAGAGCTGAATGATGGGTGCCGCCAAAATTACTAAAGTTTAATAAGAAATCTTCCAGCGGAATATTGGGCTTAAACCAGCCAGTTACAGTTTTGCCCAGACCGGCACTATCTCTATTTAGCATCTCCACCGGGCTGACTATTAAATTGAAACCTTTTCGGGAAGGGGAGAGGTTTATTAGAGTAGCTTTTCCTTCTTTAAATTGTCCCCATGCAACAGCAGGATCATCTATATCTATAAACGGTATTTTCTTGGTGGTTAATATTGGTTTATTCTGGGTTAAGTTAACATTCATCTCTCCCATATGACTGAGAAAAACTGTTTCCCTTTTCCAATCCGGACAAAACATTTCCATAAATGTTGTTTCAGGGTGCAAACTTAACAGGGCTCCAACCAATGCTGCGGTTATTATATCACCCTCACCCGCATAGCCTGTTCCCCTGGCCATAGCTTTACTTGCTTCAAGAAAGGGAATGGTTGGAAAACCGCTCCTGGAAGTAATCCTGGAAAAATTCATGGTAAAACCGGTTAAATTATTAATCTTTATCCATTTTCTTACAGCAAGACCAATTTTTATAGAATTCAGGTGAACGCTATCTGTAAGATCGTCTAATTCAAAAAAATCTAAATCTGTTTCCAGTTCTTTCTTAACCGCCATGTCATTATCCCGGGGAACCAACTCAACAATATCCCGGGGTTTAGTTCTAATAATTTTGGTTCCAATAAAATTTTCTATATCACTATCATCAACAATAAAATCACCCATGCCTTCAAAGTAGCCCCCAATGCTCCCAACCCTTGATCTTCTCATCCTGCCAGCAACGTATGCAGAATTTATCTTTCCGATAACCCTATTAAAAACCTCCGGCTTATCCCAGAAACCGGTAACCAGAAAATACTGCTTGTTATTTCTTTTTAACAGGTTGCATAAATCCTGCACTCCATGTATACCATGGTTCATCATTAGAGCAATCTCGGTAGTATCAGTGCCAAAATCATACTTTGGGGTTGTGTCAAAAACTATAAGGGGTAAATCTGTTTTTGCTAATGATTCTATCGACTCCAGAGAAGGCGAGTAAGCCAAATGCAGGGTTAACAGGGCATCAACACCTTCTTCTTCCAATTTCTTTACTGCTCTATCAAACTCAGTTTTTTCCTTGCATACAGGCGCAGCTACAATATCAACATTGTTTAGGGTAAATTTTTTAATTAAATCACCCAGGAATTTCTCAAGCCTGGGTCTTAAATCCGGCATAGTCTCGTCATATAATTTCAAGTATAGAGGCAATAAACCTACTCTTTTTTTTATAGTATCTACGGTATCCTCCCTTCAGTAACAAAAATATTTAAAACTAACTGCAATAAAATCAATTAAGCTTATATTTTACGATAGCATCTTTGGGCGGTACATCGTTATTTATTACCTCATTTAAGGCTTTGATTAAGCTATTGGGATTATCAGCCATAAAAATATTTCTGCCGAATATTATACCTCTAGCACCTTTTTTAACACTGCTATAAGCCTTTTCTAAGACCTCCAGATCGGTGTTAAGTTTCTCTGCGCCAATAGTAAAAATAGGGACAGGCGTATTTTCCACCACTTCATTAAACCTGTCTCCAGTAAAAAAGGTTTTCACCAGATCTGCGCCCAACTCTACCATAACCCTGGATATTCTTTTTACTTTATTGTGAACTTCGCTGCTGCTCTTATCCATATGCTCCACCACATAACATTCCCCTATTAAAGGAATGCCCAGTTTTTCTTTTTGCCTGACAACTTCAGTGAATACAGCGATGTTATCTGTTTCTCTCTTCTGGTTGTCTTCTTCCAGAAAAAGAGAGCATATAACTGCTTGAGCACCGGCCTCTACAGCTTCTTCAACAGTGGTAGCAATAGTTGTATTGCCCTCCCTGTAATCTAAAGGATAATAGAATGAAGAGGTCCAATTTATCCTAACCACCGGCAGCGGAGAGGTGACTTCTCCAAAAAGATCCCAATTTCTTTTCAGCATAAATCTTGAAAGAAGCAAAGCATCAACGCCTTTACAATTATTAATTGCTTCTCTGGAGTTCTCTATACCAGCCTGCACCCCATATTCCATTACATGGTCTAAAGCAGATATTACAAGATTTTTCTTGCCCTTGAACAATTTCTTAATTCTTAAATCTATGCCTGACATTTTTACCTTTCCGACTAAAATTTAATTACTTATTGTATGCCATAAATATGCATAATCTGTTATTGCAAAATATAAACCTGATTTAACTAGAACTCATTAAATACTTTTACCGGTTTACCTGAGTTAATTGATTCCCAGGCTGCAGAGCAAACTGCTATTGATTTTGCCCCTTCCCTGACATCCGGGACTGGTACATTATCTTTTTTAAGGCATTCTTCGAAATGTTTCAGGTACCTGATAACGGTAACGCCATGCCCGTAAGCACCCTCTGTTTCAGGAGAATAAACCATTTTATTCTCAGCTTTTATTTCAAATTTATCCAATACTGTTTTAACCTCACCCCCAAGCTTATCCGAAAAACTTCCTATCACACTGCCTTTTGAGCCCAAAATACTCAATCCCATCATAGGCATGGGAGGATGCACAATATCGTAAACACCCATAATCCTGGCTATTGGGCCGGTTTTAAATTTAAGGTTTAATAAAAAATTACCCTTAATGGAATATTCAGGAGTAATATTTCCCTTATTGCCATAGGCAAACACTTCTTCAACATCCCCCAGAAACCACCTTAATACATCTACTGGATGGCAAACTCCACCATACATCAAATCCTGGGGAACCTTCAGCCGCCAGGGAGTCGCTTTAAAAACAGGCCTCATATCATGCACATAATGAGCTTCTGCAACAATGATATCTCCCAGATCATTATCATCATACATTTTTTTTATCGCTGTAAACTGGGGCTCATAACGCATTGTTTGACCCACTAAGAATTTTACTTTTTTCTCCTCTACCAGTTTTACTAATTTTTTCGCGTCCTTCAGGCTGGTAACTAAAGGTTTGGTACAGATTACATGCTTTGACTTCTCCAGGGCTGCAGAGCAGTGTTCCGCATGTAAGTGGTCCGGAGAGAAAACTGCAACAATATCAATAGCTTTATCTTTAACTAACTCCCTGTAATCCTCGGTAATATAATCAACTCCATATTCTTTTTGAAGTTCTGCGGCTTTGTTTAAATCCTTGTCGCAGATTCCCCTGACCTGCAGGGAGCTGGTTTGCAGCTTATTTATTTCTAATACTGTACTCCCCATCCCCAAACCGATTATACCTATATTAAATTTTTTCATTTTCTAACACTCCTTTTAAATTAAGCGCTCCCGGAAATGCTATTAATTAAATTATGGGCATTTAAATAAAATATTTTATGGATTTGTTCCCTGCTTAATGACTTATTCATTGCAGCAATTCTAATAGATCTGATAATTTCATAAATAAAGAAGGTAAAGCTGTCTAAATTTAAAACCGGTGACGATAAGCTCCAATCCCTTGGCTTATCAGTTATAAAATAATGCTTATCATTTATATCTACATTTTTACCTTTTAAGGCAGCAACGGGTAAATCGCTTCCATACAAGATTTTTTCTGGACCTAGTCCCTCCAGTAGAACTTCTATAACTGAGAAATTATTTATCATTGCTGTATCCACATATAAATTCTTAAGGCCTTTCAGATAATTGATACTATCCTTTATATCACTATAGCAATAAGACCTGCCGGCATGGGCAAGCACAATTTTTATATTAGAATATCTACTGCCCATTTCTTTTAATTCCTCAATATTTCTTCTATCCCTCAATCTTCCTGCCCGTGGTATATGTATCAGTAAAATCAATCCGTATTCCTGGCAGAATTCAAGAACTTGATCTGAAATAAAATCAAACATGGAAATATCTTCTTTTGATTTGCGGCAATTGTTAGAGCTCCTAGCATTGGCCAACTCTGGATAAGGCTTAAAGCCAACAAATCTATTTTTAAAAAAATCTTGTGGAATTTCTTTTAAATTTGATTCTGGGTTAAATAAACCATAGCATCTATTTTTTTTACAGACCTCTACAATATATTCATTATTTTTATTCAGATCTGTCTCTATTACAGGCAGCCCAAAAAAAAGACCTTCATATTTTTTCTGAGGGAAGGTTTTTTCAACAAAGTTTTTAAAATCTTCAACAGTAAAGCCATTAACTAAGTCTGAATCCAGGACAGGATTGTGATTAAGCCTTTTTTGGGAAATCTCCCTTGAAAAAAATTCATATTTCCAGAGGTGAATGTGAAAATCAATGATTTTATCCGGTAAGAAATCTTCAAATTGTTCTCCAAATATTTTCAAATCGTTTTCAATTAAATAATCTAAAAAACCGTTATCCACAAGACCTCTTCCAATATTGAAATATTCCCAAAAAGATATTAACTTCCCTTTACTTCTTTTTGCTTTCCGGTGTTAAGAATTAAAAATTAATTGAAGCAATAGACTGCCTTATTTTATCTATATCCCCTTGCTCTAAAACAGAATCGCCTGCTTGGGCATTTTCAGTAACCTGAGACTCATCCCTTGCCCCGCATAATGCCACTACACCGCCCTGAGAAATTAAGGCAGCAACTGAAAGCTGGGTAATGGATAAACCATATTTTTCTGCAACAGGCTTAAAGTCATTGTCTATAATATTTTGCATTATTTTTCTATTTTCTACACTAAACCTGGGACCATTCTTTCTCAAATCATCGCCCTTAAACTCTCTTTCAGGGCCCATTTTACCGGTTAAAAGACCCTGGCCCATGGGGCTATAAGCCAGCATAGTAACTTTATTATCCTTGCACCATGGCAGTATTTCCTTCTCCACCCCGGTATCTATAAGGCTATACTTCTCCTGATCAACATCCAGCTGACCAAATTCAGCATATTGTTTTAACTGCTCCAGGGCAGCATTACTGGCACCAATGGCCCTTATCTTGCCCTCTTTTTTTAGATCCATTAATGTTGCCATGGTTTCCTCAATAGGAGTGGTTGTATCCTGCCAATGAGTCTGGTAGAGATCGATATAATCAATATCCAGCTTTTTTAAACTTTGTTCTACTTCATACCTGATAGATTCCGGCCTTAAACATTTATATACCTGTTGGCCAGAGGGGTAATCAAAGAAGTATTCCCCTTCTTGAATATGGCAGACCAGGCCACATTTTGTAGCAATAATAACCTTATCCCTTTTACCCTTGATAGCCTGGCCTACAATTTTTTCAGACAGGCCCTGTCCATATGCAGGCGCTGTATCAATAAGGTTTATTCCGGAGTCAATAGCTGTTTCAACTGCACGCACAGACTTTTTGTGGTCAGTGCCTCCCCACATCCAACCGCCTATAGCCCAGGCTCCGAAACCAACAACTGAAACCTTTATATCTGTTTTACCTAGAGTGATGAAACGCATATTACCTCCACTGTATTTACATTTATCTCGAATCTAGATTTTTGAGTACTTCTACCTAGTATATATATTAAAGATAATATCACATTTATTCTTTGATGTTCAATCAATCTATACTGGAGTTAAACTACTTATATTTTGAGGTAGCTGAAACATGAGCTAAAAGAAAAGAGTTTCCTATCCGGCCCGGTGTATACCGCCAGGTTTGTAAAGTAATTACTGCTGCCGGTTAAAAAGAATGGTTCCAGCCAGACTAGCCGCAACTGCCAGGCACAGAAGCACCAGCACATCTATCCATAAAGGGAAAACCTGCATAGTGGAATCCCGCAGCATTACATACCTGATAGCATCAATGCCGTAGGTCAGGGGGTTAATCTTGGATAAGAAAACCATCCACTGGGGGGCATCTATTAAGGGGAATATTGCTCCTGATAAAAAGAACATGGGCATAAGTAAAAAATTAGTAATAACCTGAAAACCCTGCATGGTTTTTATAACTGAAGCCAGGAGAATTCCAAATGAAGATATGGTGATTGCTACCAAAAGCATCAGCCCAAAGGATTGGAGTATAGCCATAGGAGTTAGCGTATGGCTCAGCAGAGGAGAAAACAATAAAATTATAGCGCCCTGAATGATAGCTATAGTTGAACTGCCTAAAATCTTACCTACCACTATGGATGTCCTGGATACTGGAGAAACCAGCACTTCCTTTAAAAACCCAAACTCACGATCCCAGACTATGGACATTGCCCCGAAAAATGAAGTAAAAAGTACAGTCATTCCCACAATACCGGGAAACATAAAATTCAAATAATCGTCTCCCCGGCTGCTTCCAAAGAAAGCAAATGAACTGGCCAGGCCACTGCCCAGTACCAGCAGGAACAGGATCGGCTGGGCAAAAGAACCGATTATCCGGGGCTTGTCTCTATAGTATCTTTTTATGTCCCTTAGCCATATGGTGTATATGCCTAAAATTTCTTTATTCATAATATTAATTAATGCCTCATTCTGTTTCTTGCACTTAGCCTGAACTCATCTTTGCTGCTTACGGTTTCCTCCCTTATCTCCCTGCCGGTCAAATGCAAAAACACATCATTTAATGTAGGTTTCCGGGAGCTTATGGATAATATTTCTACCGGGCTTTTTTTGATAAATTCCGGAACAAAACTGGAGCTGTCTTCAACTTCAAACTTCATCTGGCCCTGGGAGCCGTATTCTATCTCTTTGTGTAGGGTATCAGTTATGAAAGCCTTCAATTTCCCGTCATCGGCCGAACTTACAGTAATAATATCTCCGCCAATGCTCTTCTTGAGGTTATCCGGGGTATCCAGGGCTATTATTTTTCCATAATCTATAATAGCTATACGGTTGCAAATTTCTGTTTCATCCATATAGTGAGTGGTAAGGAAAATGGTTATATCCGTACTCTTTTTTAACTCAATTATATAATCCCATATCCTGTTCCTGGTCTGAGGGTCCAAACCCAGTGTAGGTTCATCCAGAAACAACACTTGGGGATAATGCAGCAGGCCCCTGGCAATTTCCAGCCTCCTTCTCATGCCCCCGGAAAAAGTCCTTACCAGATCATTTTTCCGGTTAGCCAGGTTAACCATTTTTAGGACCCCATCTATTCTTTCTTTTATCAATTTACGGGGCATATTGTAAAGAAGAGCATGGAAATAAAGGTTCTCATGCGCAGTAAGGCGGTCATCCAGGGTAGGATCCTGAAAAACAAGTCCAATGCAATTCCTGATTGCATTTCTCTGTTTTTCCACATCTTTGCCGCATAGAGTGACACTGCCCCGGCTTTTGTTTAAAAGGGTGCAAATAATATTAATGGTAGTGGTTTTCCCGGCACCATTGGGACCCAAAAAGCCAAAAATCTCGCCTCTTTTTACCTCAAATGAAATATTGTCTACCGCTTTAATTTTGCCGAAACTTTTGGATAAATCCTTAACCTTTATTATGCTCTCAGCCATTTTTCTGTTTAATCATTCTATACCTAAATAATACTTAAGTAAGGATTATATCCTTTTTAAACTCTTTATCAATATTGAACTAAGATTACAGTTTTATTATTGCCTATTGACTACAACCAGTTAAGAAGATTACTGGGGTTGCATGGTTCCCGCAAAAACCAGCCAGGCCAGCAGAGTTTTAGCCACCAGGCTCAGTATTATGTAACCTCTTTCGCCATAAAGATAGTCTCTCCATCTGCCAATCTTTTTGTACTGCAGAACCATGTTAATGGGAAAAAGATTAAAAAATACAAAATAGGAACCAAAGATAGCATATACAAACCACGGTATCTGGCTAAAATTGCCTCCCCCCAAAAAATACATCAGTATTATGGCCCAGGGAACAACTCCGGCGAAACTGCCAATTATAAAAGATATCCAGTTGGTTTTACCGGTAGTCTGGTTATGGATCTCCATGGACAGGCCGCAGAGGTTCATGGTGGCATTAAGGCCGATTATCAATATAATGCTTCCCAGATCATAAACCCCGAAAAGCATGGCAATAATTACAATCATCACCGATGAACTCAAGGCATATTCAAACCATCTGAAATAATTTATCCCTTTGTTCAGTCTTTGGTTATAAAAAGAATTAATTCCGGGCAGTACCACCAAAAAATGGGCGATAGCAGACAGAAACAGGAATATGGAAACCATAACCCCGATTGGTATATTGCCTATATTATTGGTGTCTGTTACCAATCTCTGCGCGCTGGTATCATAAGTTAGAAATGATACTGTAAAGGGAAGCCTAAAGTCCTTTATATTGGTAATAGTTAAACCCATAACCAACATCAGGACCGCCTGGACAAAATGAATTACCGCCATTGCCCCGTTAAAACGGCGCAGATAACCGAAACTAATTCTGGAAGCTGGAGATTGCATAATTTCCCCCGTTAAAATAATTATATTTATAATATATTAATATAAAAACAAGTATATTGAAATAAGAAAAAAAATGAGGGTTCAATATCTATTATGGTTTTCTTTTTTCCGGTGGTCAGCTATCCTTTTCCTGGCTTTTTTTATCTTGGCTTCCAGATCTTTTATCCGCTTTTTAAATTTTTTCCCAGCCTCTTCTTCAGAATTATTAGCCTCTTCCCTTAGCGACTCGAGCTCTTCTTCCCAGTCATAGATATATTCCTCGAGCTGCTCCAAATTGTTTTCTTTTCCCATCCCGTCCTCTTACCATAATCAAGGTTACAATCCTATACCATTATACCTTAAAACAGGCATATTTTTCTAAAATTTATTTAAGCTCTGAAGTACAATGGGGACAGCGCGTGGCTTCTATGTTAATAACACTCTGGCAGTAAGGGCACTTCTTGCTGCTAGGCTGGCTGGGCTTCTCCTCTTCTTTTCTCCTGAAACTGTTTATACCTTTAATTATGAAGAAAAGTACTACAGCTACAATAACAAACACTATAATACTGTTTATAAATACACCATAATTAATAGTTACAGCCCCTGCTTCCGTGGCTTCAATTAGGGTGCTGTATGGACCAGGAGTTGCGCCCTGCCTTAAAACAAAAAATATGTTACTAAAATCAGTTCCTCCCAGGAGCCAGCCGATAAAAGGCATAAGTATGTCCTTTACCATTGAATTGACAATAGCGGTAAAAGCAGAGCCTATTACAATACCTACCGCTAAATCTACAACACTTCCCCTTAAAATGAACTCTTTTAACTCCTTTTTCATCCCCGTCTCTCCATATATATAAATAGTATTATTTCTGTTTATATCACTACCCGGTGATTATAACAACTTCTATTAAAAAAGACTGCCATACAAAAAGGGACCGCAGACTATGCCGCAGCCCCTTCTATATTATATACCTTTATCCCTTAAGCTTTTTTACAGCCATCTCTGCCGCATTGCTCATCTGATAAGCCACTGGAGACGCAGTTAGTGCAGGATGGGTGCCCATCTGGAAAGTTGAGATTTGATCAGCAGTCATTTTCTGGGATATACAACCACTGATTAAATTAATCAGCTCCCCGCCGGATTTTGCCCCCAACACCTGGCCCCCCAATATAATACTGGAACCTTTCTCAAATATAAGGCTGACCCTAAGGTTTCTGCCGCCGGGCATACACCCAGGATGGCGGTTGGGTCCTTCTGCCGTGCCTGTCACTATATCATAACCATTTTCTGTTGCTTCCTTTACCGACATGCCTGCCCGGGCTAGAGCAGCATCACCGATAACCGTCGAAAATGCTCCAATAACTCCTTCATTTACCCTGTGCTTCTTATAAAGGTTAGCCCCTGCTATTCTTGCTTCATAAGTTGCTATGGAAGCCAGCATAAGATTGGACGGTTTCTGGGTAAAAAACGATACTTTTTCACAGCAGTCTCCAGCTGAAAATATATCATCAGCAGCAGTCTGCATATACCTGTCTACCCTGATAGTGCCATTCTGGTTGGTAGGGATGCCTGCTTGCTGGGCCAGCCTTGAATTAGGCTTTGCCCCTATACCGATAATAACTGTATCCGCTTCAATAACTTTACCGCTGGCAAGTTTTACTCCCTCCACCTTGTCCGAACCTACTATAGCTTCAACTTTTTCATTGGTAAGCACCCTTACTCCGCTACCCTTAATTATTTCTTCAGCCTGCTTACATAACTCCTGCTCAAATACCAGAGCAAGGCAATTGGACAGCATTTCTACTATGGTAATATTTACATCCCTGTTCTTTCTGCATTCATCAGCAAATTCCATACCTATAAATCCGCCGCCAATAATCACCATATTTTTAGATTGGTTTACTTGGTCCAGCACATTATTCAAATAATCTATATCCTTCCATACAGCAAATACATTGTCCTTACCCGCACCTTCAATAGGGGGAACCACCGGTTCAGACCCTGTAGCTATAATTAACTTGTCAAATTTTATCTGCTGGCCGGAACCCAGGCCAAGAAGCTTTTTATCTCTGTTAACTTCATCTACCTGGTCCAGCAGCAGCTGAATATTGTTCTTTTCCAGAGAGGCATCTGGTATAAGGTTTTTCTCTGGCGAGCCAACCGTTCCATAGATATAGGGTATACCGCATGGAATAAGCACTTTTTCTTCTTTTCTCACTATCAAAATGCTCTTGTCGGGATAAAACCTCCTCACAGTTATGGCTGCAGTTAATCCGGCCGCACTTCCTCCTATCACTACCACATCATATTCTTTCATTTCAGTTCTCCTTAGTTATTAGCAATTGCCCAAAACTAATAATAATATATGACATTAAAAAAGTAAATTAAAACCGGTTCGTATTTTCGCTTATACCCATGGTTTGTCTTTTTCGCTCCTTTGTTAAAGAAAGTTAACTACCCTATAATTTAGTAACAAATATTATTATTTTTTCAGAAAGGACAGTTATGGAAAATGAAATGGATCTGGATACCGGTAGACTCAGCCAGAAAGAAATAAATTTGGTTTTAAATTCCCTTCCCCTGGACATAACCTTGGTTGATGCCAGCGACCAGGTGAAGTACTTTAACCGTTTCGAGGAAAGATTCTTTAAAAGACCCAAATCAGTAATAGGAAAAGAAGTCCAGAACTGCCATCCCAAAAAGAGCCTGGCAGCTGTTGAAGAAATACTTAACGATTTTAAATCAAAAAAAAGAGACAGCGCCAGTTTCTGGCTTCACCTTAAGGATAGGTTTATTTACATACGCTATTGTCCTATCTATGATGACAGCGGGAATTATCTTGGCTGCCTGGAAGCCTCGCAGGATATAACCGATATTAGCAAACTGGAAGGAGAAAAAAGGCTGCTGTAACCCTTACGGTTATCCATTGCATTATAGATGCATCAAACAGCTTGCTACAAAAAAGTAATAGGGTAGGAGAGCATTGGACCTAAATCCAAGCCGGAAACTGCCCGCGGTGCTGCCTTCTGTTAAAAATAGTTTATGTTTAAATTTCTATTTTTTAAAAGGTAATTACTTTTCTGCCTTCTTTCAGATAAGAGGTAAGTGGCACTCCCATGTATTTAACCTCAACCCCCAGAGAGGCAACTTTGGCCGACACTCCATAGTCATCTGCACATTTTTTACAGGCTTCAACCTTTATGCCGGCATCCCTGATTCTGGAAATATCTTCCTGAAGCTCATCATCCTGGCTTAAAAGGTTGGTAGCAGGCCCCCATACAATAAGGGTGACGTCTTCCCACCAGCCGTTTACTTTTGAATTATAGCCATACATGAATACTATCTCTTTGGCTACCTCTCTGTCAGCACTGGACCATATTATCACTAATTTTTCTGTTGGTTCAACCATAACTTGACCTTTCCTGCCTTGTCTATTTTTCCTTTTATCATATATTATAGAATTAAATACTAATTTTATAAATAAAGAAGGCAACCATGGAAAAAAGAGAGTTTGGTAAAACCGGCCTCAAGACAACTTTGCTTGGTTTTGGAGGCTACCACCTACTGGAAATTAGTTCCAGGGAAGCTGACTGTCTGTTAAACAGATACCTGGATAACGGAGGCAACTATATTGAAACTGCACCCCTGTACGGTAATGGGGAATCAGAAAAGAAGATAGGAAAAGCAGTCTCCGGCAGGAGAGACGAATTTATCCTGGCTACCAAGACTGCAGCCAGGGACAGCCAGGGATGCAAAGAAGACCTGCATGACAGCCTGGCCAATCTTTGTACTGATTATATTGATCTGCTAATATTGCACCAGGTAGGAACCGAACCTGATGACCTGGACCGCATTCTTGCACCCGGGGGAGCATTGGAAAGCTTCCTTAAGTTCAAACAGGAAGGTAAGATAGGTTTCATTGGTATTTCCATGCATGGGCAGGCAGATATATTGATAAAAGCTTTGTCCAGTTATCCTTTTGATGCGGTAATGGCAGTTATGAATTATTATGACCGGTTTAATTTTCCCGAAATTGAAGAAGATTTGATACCCCTGGCGGTAAAAAACCAGACCGCCCTTATACTTATGAAATCATTAGCGGACGGCTTTTTGCATGGATCCAAAGAGCTGGCTTTCCGGTATGCAGCCAGCTTACCGGTTTCAGTTATCGTAACCGGAATGAATACCAGGGACATGCTGGATTACAACCTTAAACTGTTTTCATCTATTAAGCCCTTAACCGAAAAAGAAAAGCAGGATCTATACTTAAATTCAATAGAGCTGGGAAAATATGTTTGCAGGCAATGCGGCAAGTGCCTTTCCTGCACCCAGGGGATAGATATACCTGAAGTCTTTAAATATGAAGGATGCTACGACCGGCAGATGGCAGATGGCGTAGTCAGGGACCCCGCACAATATAATATGAGAGAGAGGCTCAGATTCTGGTTTGGCAACCAACAGCTGGCCATACAAAAATACCAAAATTTAGCAGTAAAAGCAGACAGCTGCAATGAATGCGGGGAATGCCTGGATAAGTGCCCTTACCAGATTGACATCATTGAGAAATTAAAAATAGCCGATTATAAACTGGCAGGCCGTAAAATATTTTAGGGATTTAAAACTTTTTTCCATAGATTGTGTCTATAAAAGTAAGCTATTATCGGTTTGCTTTACTTTACAGACTTAATTTGTAAAAATTAAGGTTAACTTTTATACGAAGGATTGTTGATATTATGAAAAAGAAAATACTTATGGTTTACCCCAGATATGATGAGACTTTTTGGAGTTTTAAAAAGGTTTTGAAAATAATTAATAAAGAGTCGGCTTTCCCGCCATTGGGCCTGCTTACGGTATCTGCCATGTTACCCGCTGACTGGGAAAAGAAAATACTGGACCTTAACTTTGAAAACCTGACCGAGCAGGACATATTATGGGCTGATTATGTATTTATCAGTGCCATGATTGTACAGAAGCTTTCTTCAGACCAAGTTATACAGAAAGTACAGCAACTGGGCAAACCGGTGGTGGCAGGAGGACCCCTGTTTACTACCGGCTGGGAGAACTACACCCATGTTGATCACCTGTTTATAGGAGAATCTGAACATACTATTAAAGATTTTATAGAAGATGTCAGACAGGACAAAGTCAAGGATAGATATGAATGTGATTCATTCCCCGATATAGAGACTTCTCCCATACCTGATTGGGAACAGATTGACATTACAAAATATAATTCACTATGCATCCAGTTTTCAAGGGGATGCCCATTTAACTGCGAGTTCTGTGATATCGTAAAACTTAATGGAAGAGTCCCCAGGACTAAATCCAGCCAGCAGATTATTGATGAACTGGATACTATTTATGCTAAAGGCTATAGAGGCGGAATATTCTTTGTAGACGATAATTTTATAGGCAATAAGGGAAAACTCAAAAGAGAGCATCTGCCGGCCATTATACAATGGCAGAAGCAAAGGAAGTATCCCTTTGCCTTTAATACCCAGGTATCCATTAACCTGGCCGATGACCAGGAGCTTATGCAGCTTATGTCTGATGCCGGATTTACCGCGGTATTTGTAGGAATTGAAACCCCCGATCCTGCCGGCCTGGCAGAATGCAGTAAATACCAGAACCAGAACCGGGACCTTATAGAATCAGTCCAAACCCTCCAGAAGGCAGGGTTTGAGGTTCAGGGTGGTTTTATAGTAGGATTTGACAGTGACACCCCCAGTATTTTCCAGTCACAGATTGATTTTATACAGAAAAGCGGAATTGTTACCGCCATGGTTGGAGTGCTCACTGCCCTTCCCAAAACCAGGCTGTACCAGAGGCTTAAAGAAACTAAAAGATTGATCGGAGATACTGCTGCCAACAATACCAATACTTTATCTCTTAATTTTGTTCCCAAAATGGGAAAACAGGCACTGATTGACGGATACCAGAAAATAGTTGAAAATATCTATTCACCCCAGCAGTATTATGAAAGAATTAAAATCTTTATTACCAATTACAAGACTCCCCATAGAGGCCTCCAGAAATTAAGGATTTATCACATAAAAGCTTTTTTTGCTTCATTATGGTTGCTGGGCATAAAAGATAAGGGCAGAAGATATTTCTGGAAACTGATGGCATGGAGCCTGTTTAAGCATCCTACCAAATTACCCTATGCCATAGGCTTTTCCCTTACCGGCATACATTTTAGATCCGTATTTACCTACTAAATCCTAAAATATTTTGTAATATAACTATAATAGTTATATAATAGTGGTAATGTAGCAAATAAGCAGCCTTCATTTATAGCAATATATGTACCTGAATCATAATCTTAAAAGGATGAAGGCATTGAAAAAGTTGCTAAAAATGATATCAAGCCTGGTTTACAGGATTGGTCTTACCTCTACTGTTCGCTGGTAATTTGTCTTGATTTTTCTATTGCTTGCTGTGACTGCTGGGTCTTGTTCTGGCTGCTAAGGCATATACCCAGATTATACCATGCTTCGCTATAACTCTGATCAACTTCTAAAGCCTTCTTAAAATATTGCTCGGATTGCCCATAATCTTTTAACTTAAATGCGCATACCCCCAGATTATTGAAAGCTTCTTTAAGGCCCTTATCCAGATTTACAGCTTTGCTAAATGCCTCCATAGCCTGGTTATATTTTTTAAGGTCCCCCAGGATAATACCCAGGAGATACCAGGCCCGGGTATTACCTTTATTTATCCCGGTAACTTTTTCGGCAGCCTGCTGGGCCTTATTCAGGTCCCCTTCACCATTGTATGCCAGGCTCGAATAAAACCAAGCCTGTTCATGGCCAGGGTCTTTTTCCAGTAAATTATCCAGCGGCTTATGCGACTGGGCATATTTCTTTTGGTTTACCAGGGAAATTCCCAAACCCAGCAAATACTCCTGCCTGCTTTTACTGTCTTCAGTCAGAAGCTGCCTGAAAGCTCTCTCGGCTCTCTGCCACTCCTCCAGTTTCAAACTACTTTCAGCTTCTATTTTTAGCAAGCCACTTATTTCCTTATCATCTACAGTGTCTATATACTTCAGTACCTGGCTATACTTTTGCTGCTTATACAGGCTCTCCGCATACTTGCCCATTACGTCCTGTCCCCGGTCCCCTCCTGAAAGAAGCTTCTTAAATATGTTTTCTGCTTCCTCATGCTGGCTTAACTGCAAAAAACAACTCCCCAGTTTTATCCAGGCCTTTAAAAAATCCGGCTTTAAGTCAACCGCCTTTTCCAAACTGGCTGTCGCTGGCTCCAGTTTCTTCTGGCGGTAAAGAATATTAGCATACCTGAACCACAGATCAGCGTCATCAGGATTAATTTCCAGCATATCCTGATATACCTTTTCTGCCCGGGACAGCTTCTTTTGTTTGGTCAAAGCAATAGCCATTCCGTCAAGAGCATCAACATCTTTCCCAAACAGGTCAGTTATCTCCTTAAAAATTTTTTCAGATTGCTCATATTTTCCCTGTTTACCCAAAGCTGCAGCCAATACCAGGCTGGCTTGTTTGTAATTATCCATCAAGCCTGTAATTTTTTTTAATGCTTTTTGGGCCTGGACATAATCATGATCATTCAGCCTGGTCACTGAGAAGGCATAAAGAATATTTATATATTTTGCTTCCGTGGATATGGTCTTTTTGAATATCTTTTCCGTTTCCTCAAATTTGGACTGCCGGTAAACGCTCAAGCCAAACTCATGCCATTGCTCCCTGATATCTATACTGCTGTTAGCTGCCTGTTTAAGCTGCTTCTCGTATTCTTCAAACTGGGGTGTAAGCCTTATTCCCATTATAAATTCTTTCCATTCCAGCAAATGGGTTTGCGTAATTTTTTCAGTATTCCCATAATCCTTAATATTCAGTTTTTGATCATTAAGCACACAAATTACGAAGTCGCTGCTTACTTTTATGGGTTCCTTGAATAATTTTTCTGCCTGTTTAAAATTGCCGAGTTTCCCCTCAGCAACCCCCAGGTTATACCTGGCCTGTTTAAAATTTTTATCCAGGCTCAGCGCCTTTTCAAACATTTTTTTAGATTGTTCATATTTCTCCTGCTTAAGCAGGCTTAAACCCAGGTTAAAATAACCCTGGCTGTAGTGAGGTGCTTTTTTAACACTGAGGGCAAAATAGTTTTCCGCCCCAGTATATTCATGCTCACGGGCATAGGCATAACCCAGTAAATTTAAAATAGAGTGAAGACTTTCCATAAGTTTAATCAATAATTATGTTAACAGCATAATATAAAAAAAAGAATATTTTTGTAAAGATAATTATTTTATCCCGGGGCAATGCTTTCAGCTATGGACGCAGGAGCAGATATCTTTTAAAAACAGGGATGATAGCAAAGGGACCTGCAAAAGATTTTGGCATGCCCCTTTGCCTGATGTTATTTTCCTCTAACTATATTTCGTATTCAGAAGTATGCTGTATTATTCCAGTCAGATCTTCAAGTATTCTAAAACAGTTTAGATTTTCCATCTCAGAACCCACCGCAGTTGCAGATACTTTAGCAAACTTCCCCTTCTTATTTATGAGATCATTTGCTATTTCATCCAACTCTCCAGTTGAAAATCTGGTTTCTATAAGCCATTTATGGCTGTCTTTTAAATCCATATGATCATAATCCAGTATATCTATACCGAATACCATTTTTGTGGCGTCCATGCTTACCTCCTGTCCTTCAACAGTAAGAAATATTTAAAAACTTAATTCATAAAAACGGTAGTAACTACCCTTCGGTTTCCATTTTCTGCCAGGCCTATGCCTATCTGTCCGTATGCATCCCTCAAAATATTTGCCCTGTGGGTGGAACTGTTCATCCAGGCATTGGCAAAAACTCCCGGGCTTCCGGCTGAAGCTGGTTGAGCATGAGCCAGGTTTTCTCCGGCATTCCTGTAAGTTATGCCATAGCCCTGAAGTATATTAAAAATATTTGTACCTTCCGGAGTATAATGAGAGAAATATCCCCTGGAGAGCATGTCAGCACTCCTGGACCTGGCAATATCGGTTAAAGCCTGGGAAGCTACCAGCGGGCTTAAGCCATTGGCTACCCTGATATTATTAATCTCGGCCAGTATCTGCTGCTCGTAACCATTAAGGTTTACCCCCTGTGAAGGCGCCTGGGCTGGCTGCTGCTGCACAACATCACCAGAGCTGCCCATTACTTCTGCTTTCTGGCTGTTCTCCTGAATGTAGTAGTCCAGATTGTTGCCTATTTTAGTCAATAAGGCCTCAGCCTCAGGGCCAAAGCTGTTACTATATTTAACTTCAGCTACCGTTGACTCTAGATCCCTAGCTGCTCCGGTTACTGTGGTGCTGGTATTTTCTGTTAACCTGTTAACCTGTACCCTGTTGGTAAAACTGGTTATTGCTAAAAAAGATGCAAACAGCGCCATTACTGCCAACACTGTAACCGACATGGTTAATAACTTTTTTGTTTTCTTTTTCATTTCATTTTCCCTGCAATAAAAAAGCCATTCAGCTAGAGGCTAAATGGCTATTAATTTATTACTTATTTTGAATGAAAAAAGTAATAGCCGGTTGCACCACTGGCTCCCTGCAATTTAAGGTGCCCAAATTACGAATTGCAGATCTTAGCCTCTATTACTAAAATAGACTTATTTAAATTTCAATTAAACTATCAATACTTATTACGATTCTAATAATAATATATTAAGGCATATATGTCAACATTAATTTTAAGATTGTTGTTATTATTTAAGTTATAATACTTTTATAATTATTAGGAGTATTTCTTTGCCCTGAGGGTAAGAAAAATGAGGTAAATTATTAGGAAGACACTGGTTACAGCTCCCGGTAAAGAGGCGCTGTTCCCGAATAAAGAAAGGGCTGTAGCAGCCGCAAATCCCCCATTCTTTACATTGGAAAGCAATACCAGGCTGCTGCGGTTTTTCTTTTTTAAATTCAACTTAAAGACTATAAACTCCATTAAAAAACCCAGGCCGAATATGGGTACCGCGGATATAAGGGCGGTATAAGCCAGCAGCCGGGGATTACTGAAAAGAGCTTCCCGGTTTAAGGCAATGATGGCAAAGAAAACCAGAAATAGGCCCCAGTTGACTATGGTCCCCCGCCATCTGGAGATCAATGGCGCAGCCCTGACCTTTATCAGGATCTGGGCAATTACAAAAGGGGCGATAATTAATTCAACCAGAATTAAAGCCAATCTTAGAGGATCCAAAAAATTACCGCCTATAAACAGAAAACCGGCCAGCGGGATAATCAGCAGGGAAGCAAGATATGCCCCAATAACCCCCATCAGGGAAAATTTAACATTCCCTGAAAGAATACCGGTGAAGGGCGCAATAGCAACCCCGGGAGGAGCTGCGGCAACTATAACAAAACCATACCATATATTCTCATCAGGAGCCAGATAATATGCCAGAAGCAGGGTAATAGCTCCAAACACCAGGTAATTAAGGACCAGAGTCCACACCACCGGCTTTATAACCTGTTTTAATGGAACCATTGAACTTAAGGGAAGCTGAACCATGGACACAGTCATAACCAAACCCAGGGCGGGCACAGTTAAATGCCTGGCCCAACTGGCCCAATCACCCAGAGCCAGCCCCAGCGCCAGGGCCAGTATGAATATGAAGTTTCTGTTTTTTAGCAACCTTACAACCAGCATTTAAGGCCTCCTAATTTACAATGGGGCTTGCATCTTTGTTGAAGGGATTTATCCTGGCGGCAAGAGAAAAAAGGTAAGGATAGCTATCCTTTAAGTGTCTCATGTAATCAAGCCAACCCTTAACCAGGAGAGTATAAACCCTTAATATATCCCCGGATATATGCTCGTAATCTTTTTCCGGTAGTTGCTTTAAGTCTGTGCGGTAACGTAACTCCTCGCTAAGATGGAAAACTGCCCACAAAAGTTCGGTAAACCTCTCATGCTCTAAAAGGTTTGGGTTTTCTAATAGTCTCAATAAAAACCCGTGTTTTTTATTTAAAAATTCCCTTAGTTCTTCCAGGTTGGACATTTGGCTGTTTATTAAAAATTGATGGCTGTCCATATCTTTAACAGCAGCAATATAGTCTCTGTGGCTCCAATCCTTTATATCCGAAAGCTTATCCTTGATAAGATCAGAGTTCTGGTCAAACTTGGCACATACATACACCAGGTTCAGTCCTACTTCGCTAAAAAAAGCACCAATTACCATATTCAGCTTACTGAGCATAGCCTTCTTTTCCCGGTCGCTTAATACCCGGTGTATAATCAGGGTAACTATCAGCACCTCAATAGGGGTAAAAGCTATATCTCCCAATAAATAAATAAAAATATGATGTGCATCACCAAATATAAGAAAATGAGTAAGATACAGTATAGCAGATAACAATATCAGTCCCAAAGCAAGAAAAAGCCTCCAGTTTTTTACCTTCATACCTGCCTCTCTGTCTTCAAATATTAAATTATTTTACTGTTTTAAAAAATGTAAGTTTATCAGTGAAGCTCTGTCTGGAATTTGATAAATTTCATTACATCACTTCTGGTAATAATTCCCTTAATCCTGTCACCTTCCATTACCACCAGGTGGCCCAGATCATTTTTGGACATAGCCTTAATGGCATCACTTATTTCCATATCCGGGCTTACTGTCTCTTTCCGGGTTACTGTTTTTACTATCTCTCCTGCTGTAGTGTCCTTTCTTTCCTGGGGAGAAAAACTTTTTACATCGTGCAGGGATATCACACCAATAAATTTATGGTTTCTCCTGCCTTCCACTACCGGAAAACGTCCGAAACGATATTTCATAAAATAATCATTTATGATTTCCTCCAGCGTTATATTCTTGGGTACAGTTACCAGATCCTCATTCATCACATCCCTTACCTTTATGCCTTTGGCTGCTGCTTCAAACAGAGTTTGCCGGTAACTGTTGTAGGCAGAAGACTGCAAGAACCAGCCAATGAAAGCAAACCAGACTCCTCCTATAAAGTTTCCGGTAAATATAAACAGGATACCAGCACCTATCATTAAAAACCCTATAACTCTACCTGAAATCATGGCAATATAAGTGGCCCGGTTTAAACTCCCGGTAGTCTTCCAGATGATAGATCTAAGCACCCTTCCTCCGTCCAGAGGAAATCCGGGAAGAAGATTAAATACACCCAGCGCTACATTTATAATTGTAAGATACCTTAAAGGTTCTACCAGCACTGCCGTACCCCTTGAGGCCAACCAGCCCAAGCCAAATACTATGGCCAGGAAAAAAGAGGCCAGCGGCCCGGCTACCGCCATTACAAACTCGCTCCCCGGATTATCCGCTTCTTTTTCTATCTGGGCCATACCTCCAAATATAAACAGGGAAATCCTATTTACCGGTATTCCTTTTTTCCTAGCCACCAGGGAGTGGCTCATTTCATGAAACAGCACCGAAAAGAAAAATAAAAGAACGGTTATCAGGGTAACTGCAGCCATGGTGCCCGGATTCAGGTTAGGAAGAACGGCAGGGAAATACTGAAACCCGAAATAATATGAAAACAGGGCAAATATAATAAACCAGCTGTAATCCAGCCTGATCTCAATACCGAATATGGTAAAAAGTTTTATCGAAGACTTAAACATCTCTCCTCCTAAATTTTCAATTTGCTAAATTATATCACAATAACTATTTATACCTTTGCATTTATTACTGAATTCTGGGAGTATCTGCCAGGTATCTGGCACAATCTTCCGGGAGAATGGTATTTATATGCATACCCGACCCAATTTCAAACCCGGCCCGGGTGGTCAGCCGGGGAAGAATTTCCAGATGCCAGTGATAATGTTTCTCTCCTGCCTTGTCAGCCGGCGAACTGTCCAGTATGTAGTTATAATCGGGATCATTTAATGACCCGTAAAGCTTGCCCAGTACTTGCCCCAGGATGTGTGCCAGCATGTACAGCTGGCTGCTGTCTGCCTGTATAAAACAGGACTGATGCTTCAGGGGAAGTATGATTATATGATAGGGAACCATAGAAGCATAAGGGGTAAAGGCAATAAACTCTTCATTTTTAGCAACTATCCTCTTTCCGTCCTCAATCTCATGCTCTATCATATCACAGTAAACACAGTGCCCGAAATCATCGAAATACCTCTGTGCCTCATACAGTTTATTCCTTACATAACTGGGAACAAATGGGGTGGCTATCAGCTGAGAATGGGGATGCTCCAGGGAGGTCCCCGCTCTCTGGCCATGGTTTTTAAATATTATTATAAGCTGGTAATTTTCATTTTTGCTAAGCTGCAAAAAGCGGCTTTTATAAGCGGCAAGTACCTTTTCAATATGACTATATTCGCTTTGGGCCAAATTGTAATTATGGAATGGAGATTCAATAATTACTTCATGGCTGCCTACCCCGTCTATGCTCAGATAAGGCCCGTCTATCCGCCTGTCTACGGAATAGACCTGATTTCTGCTGGTCATAAGTGCAGGAAATTTATTGGGAACCACCCTTACATCCCAACTGTTCTGCCCTCCTATCCGGTAAATTTCTCCAGGGGTCATATGCTCGTTGTTCCTACAAAACGGGCAGCTGGACAAATATTTGACATTATTTCTATTGACGTTCTTCTGGACAAAATCCTTGGGCCGTTTTGACCTTTCAACCGAAAATATGGTCCATTCCTTAGTGGATAAATCCTGCCTTATTACCGGCATTATTTGACCTCCATTTCATTTCTTATAGACCTATAATAATTGTCTGCCATATTTTTATCAAACAGATTTAAATTCAATGTATTTAAATTTAAGCTCTAAAAGCTTACAATAAGGCCATGGATCTGAAAGATTTTGAAGCAGAAGTTCTGGAAGTAGTGGAAAACCTTCCCCTTAACTTTCAGGAAAAAATAAAGAATATTGGCCTGGTAATAGATGATTCAGATATAGATGCAGAAGGCAGGCTTATTCTGGGACTATACCAGGGGGTCCCCGCTACCAGGCGTGCAGGTAAGAAGTACGTATTTCCGGATAAAATAACTATTTATAAGAAAGCCATAGAAAAAGTAAGCAGAACCCACCAGGATATTAAAAAAAACATTAGAAGGGTCATACTTCATGAAATTGGCCATTATTTTGGATTAGACGACAACCGGCTTAAGGAACTGGGATATTAAACCTTTTTCTTTCCCCACTGGTCTCTCTTTTTTACCAGCACCACATCCAGGTAGTTTACTTTAAGGCGCTTGGCTACCAAATCACATTTGGCTTTTAATATAAAATATATATTCTTATCAATCTCGTCCAGGCACTCAAAGTTTGCCTGACCCTTGCTTATTACAATATCTGAGTCCCTGAATGCCTGCAAAAATTCATCAGATATATAATTGAAATTGACTCCCGACCGGTCTGATCCGGTCTCTATTACTTTTACCAGATGATGTATGCCAGCCTGTCTGGCATCTTCCATGGTGGAATCATTTATAATCGGCCCAGACTTAACCGAGAATACAACATTCTTTTTCAGTTTAACCAGCTCTTCTATAAATACCCGGTCAAAAACTATCTCTCCCGCATTGTCACCTATATACAATATTTTTTTGGCTTTTTTTAACTCTCTGCTAAATTCAGAAAAATCATCAGCTGCAAGGGGTGCGCTTTCTATTTCTTCCAGAATCTTATCAAAATCTATTTTTTTACCCTTATTGACACTGATGCCTAAATCAATGATATTGCCCTCTACGGCTACTTTTGCCGCCATATACATGGGGTAGGGATGGTGTTCCACCAGTTTTTTTAACCGGGGATAGATATTTAGAGCCATCTGGTTATATTCTTTTTTTAGTTTCTTATAAGGATCATTTATTTTAGTAATCTCCCTGCAAACCTGGTAGGCCAGATCTGAATTATAGGCAGGAGGGAGGTTGTAATCCACATGCTGGAGCCTGTTCAGTAATTCAGAAACAGTCTGTCTCTTTATCTTTTTACTGACCCCGGATATGTTCAGCGTATTTATGCACTGCTCAATATTACAGGGTATGCAATCAATATATGTTTTCATATTCTCTCCTCTATTTCTTAAATCCGGATGCTTTATTATACAACATGTTTGACATTAGTTAACATAACTAATATAATTTCCTAAGTTTCACTTTAAGTGAAAAATATTTTTCCTCATAATAGTAATTAATTTGGTGTTTAACATTAATATCTGTTATAATAGCAAGGTAAAATATTTTTATGTTTGCACTGGCCGGATAATTCCTTTAGGTTAGTGGCAAATTGCAATATGGTGTAAAATTAGAATTAGGAGTTGATATAAATTATGGCTGAAGAGAGCAAAGAAAAATTAAAGATACCTCAGGAGCTTCCACTATTAAGCTTGAAAAACAGCGTGGTGTTTCCATATCTTTCTACCCCGTTGATAGTAGGAAGGCCTAAATCCATAGAAGCGGTAAAGAACGCCTCCGAAGAACACAAGATGATAGTGGTAGTAGCTCAAAAAGAAGAAAATAAGGAAATGGTTAACAAAGAAGACCTCTATGAGGTAGGTACTGCCTGCGTGCTGAAGCAGGTAGTAGAAAGCTCTGAAGATGAAATCAAATGCGTGGTAGAGGGAATTACCAGGGTCAAGGTTAAATATTATACCCAGACTGAAAAATACTTCAGGGCTTCAATAGAAGTTCTGGAAGATGAGCCCTTTGACCAGGACGAGGAATTGGATAATCTCAATACTACAGTAAGGATGCAGGTGGAAAAGTTTATTCAACTGGGTATACCCCTTCCAACTGCTTTTGTAGTAGCAGCAACCAATATATCCAAACCTGAAGTTCAGGCAGATCTTTTTGCGTCTTACCTTCTTCCTGATACCAGGCAGAAGCAGTCTATTTTGGAAGAAATGAATCTTAAAGCAAGATTAAAGAAATTAACCGATTATCTGACTGAAGAGCTAAAAAAATTCGAAGTCCAGTCACAGATTAGAGATAAAGTACAAAAAGAAGTAGGAAAAACCCAGAGGGAATATTATCTGAGGCAGCAGCTGAAAGCTATAAAGAATGAGCTGGGAGAATCCGATGAGAGTGTTGCCCTTATAAAGGAATACAGGGATAAGCTTAAGAAGAAAAAGATGCCCAAGGAAGCCAGGGAAAAGGTCGAAAAAGAGGTCAAAAGGCTGGAAACTATTCCCAGCATGTCTCCGGAATATTCATATGTAAGGACTTATGTGGATACCATGCTGGATATACCCTGGTCAGAAAAAACCAAGGACATCTTAGATCTTAAAAAAGCCAGGAAGGTCCTGGATGGCGACCACTATGACCTGGAAAAGGTAAAAGAACATATACTTGATTACCTGGCAGTTAGAAAACTAAAAGGTAAGACCACCAAAGGTCCCATACTATGCTTTGTAGGGCCTCCGGGTGTAGGTAAAACCTCCCTGGGGCAGTCAATTGCCAAAGCCATGGGCAGAAAATTTATAAGGATGTCCATTGGCGGAGTAAGAGATGAAGCCGAAATCAGGGGCCACAGAAGAACCTATGTGGGGTCACTGCCGGGAAGGATAATCCAGGGCTTGATACAGGCAGGTACCAGTAATCCACTGTTCATGCTGGATGAAATTGACAAAGTGGGCGCTGATTTCAGGGGCGACCCTTCCTCGGCCCTGCTGGAAGTACTGGATCCTGAACAAAATAACTCTTTTAGGGATCATTACCTGGAAGTAACCTTTGACCTGTCCAATGTTATGTTTATTACTACTGCCAATATATTGGATACCATTCATCCTGCCTTAAGGGACAGAATGGAGGTAATAGAAATACCAGGCTACAGCTCTGAAGAGAAGGTATTTATAGCTGAAAAATTCCTGATTCCCAAGCAGCTCCGGGAACAGGGACTGGAGCAGTATGACGTAAAATTCAGGAAAGAAGGCATATTGCTGATAATAGAAGAATATACCAGAGAAGCAGGAGTAAGGAACCTGGAACGGGAGATTTCCAATATATGCAAGAAGGTAGCCAGGGAAATAGTTGAGGGCAAAGAGTACCCTAAAAATATAACCGCCAAAAAGGTTAGAAATTACCTGGGGGTTTCCAAGGTGCAGCCCAGCGAAATAGAAGAAGAAAACAAGATAGGGGTTGCCACCGGACTGGCCTATACCCCGGTAGGCGGAGACATAATCCTTATAGAGTCCACCTACTACAGCGGTAAGGGAGAACTTATACTTACCGGTAAACTGGGGGACGTGATGCAGGAATCAGCTAAAGCAGCCAGGAGCTACCTTAGATCAAGAGCCGGGGATTTTGGTATAGACGATGAACTTTTCGGCAAGTCGGATATACATATTCATGTACCTGCGGGAGCCATACCCAAAGACGGCCCATCGGCAGGAGTATCCATAACCTCTTCCCTGGTATCAGCTTTCACCGGGATCCCGGTGAAAAGAGATGTAGGCATGACCGGAGAGATAACGCTAAGGGGAAGAGTTCTGCCCATAGGAGGTTTAAAAGAAAAACTTCTGGCAGCCAAAAGAGCAGGGCTTTCCAAAGTAATACTGCCTGCCAAGAATAAAAAGGATCTGGAAGAAGTTCCGGCCAATATTATAAAAGATCTGGAACTTATATTTGTAGATAATATAGATGATGTAGTTAAAAATACCCTGCAGTCCGATCCCTTTGTAGTAAATGTGTTTTAATCAAATAGAGCCCCTATTTTTTAGGGGCTCTACTATATTTAATGCCTGAAATGCCTTCTTCCGGTAAACACCATGGCCACATTGTGCTCATTACAGGCCTCAATTACTTCCTGGTCCCTTACTGAACCGCCAGGCTGGATTATAGCTTTAATCCCTGCTTCTGCAGCCATAGTAACCGCATCGCTGAAAGGGAAAAATGCATCAGAAGCCAGGCAGGTTCCAGAAGCTTTCCCCAATGACTTGTCAATGGCTATTCTTACTGAATCAACTCTGCTCATCTGCCCCGCCCCTATGCCTACGGTTTTCCTTTCTGAAGCCAGAACAATTGCATTTGATTTTACGCTCTTAACAATTTGCCAGCCGAACAATAAATCCTGCCACTGGCTGTCTGTAGGTTCGACCCTGCTAACCACTTTCATTTCTTCTCTGCCCTCAATACCAGCATCCCAATCCTGGAGCAGCATTCCTCCATCAACACTCTTAATATCTACCGGACTTACCATGCCTTTATTCAGGTCTCCAAGATACCGGTCAAGGTTAAAATCAACCTTCAGTATCCTAAGATTTTCTTTCTCCTTAAGCAACTCTAAAGCCTGTGGCTCAAAGCCCGGTGCTATCAAAACCTCTACATATTTATCCGCTATAAACTCACCTGCCTGCAGGGTCCAGATGTGGTTGGAAGCAACCACGCTCCCAAAAGCTGAAACCGGATCCGTGCTGTAAGCTCTCTGGTAAGCCTGGCTTACAGAATCCCCTATAGCAGCTCCGCAGGGATTATTATGCTTTATTACTGATACACAAATTTCTGGAAATTCTCTAACTATTGCAAAAGCGGCATTTCCGTCCAGTATATTATTATAAGAGAGCTCTTTTCCCTGCAGCTTCTCTGCATTTACCAGACTGTCTTTCCTGCTGTCCTGGTAACGGTAATAAGCTGACCTCTGGTGGGGGTTTTCCCCGTATCTTAAATCCTGTATCTTTTCCAGACTAATATCTACCCGGTCGCCGTAGTTTCCTTCACTGTCTCTGAATTCGGCGGTATATTTAGTGCCCAAACGGCTGAAGTAGTTAGAAATTACCCCATCATACCGGTAGGTATGACTGAAAGCCTTGGTACATAACTTAAACAATGTATCCTCACCAATAGAGCCTCCCCGGCTATCCATTTCACTGATTATGGAATTGTAATCAACAGGATTTACCACCACTGCCACACTTTTATAATTCTTAGCAGCACTCCTTATCATGGTGGGGCCTCCAATATCTATATTTTCTACCGCTTCAGCCAGGCTTACCCCGGGCCTGGATACAGTTTCCTTGAACGGATACAGATTTACCACCACCATATCTATAAGCTTCAGTTTCAAATCTTCTGCCTGCTTCATGTGGTCTGAGTTGTTCCTGTCTGCAAGCAATGCCCCGTGGATATATGGGTGCAGGGTTTTAACCCTGCCATCCAGCATCTCGGCAAATCCGGTGATCTCCTCCACCTTCTTTACGCTAATCCCATGCTTTACCAGATACTTAAAGGTGCCTCCGGTAGAGTATATTTCAACCCCGTGCCTTTGTAAACTTGTGGCAAAATCTGCCAGCCCCTGTTTGTTGGATACACTTATCAGTGCCCTTCTTATTTTTGCTGACATGACTTACTCCTTTTCTATGCCGGTTATAATTACTTTTCTTTCCTTTATCTGCAGCCTGTCCTCACAGAAAAACCTTATAGCCTCCGGGTACAGCTTATGTTCGACTTTGTGAACCTTTTCTTCCAGGCTGCTGAGTGTATCGGCCTGATCCACCGGGACCTCTTTCTGTAAAATAATGGGGCCGTGATCCAGCTTGCCATCCACAAAATGTACAGTTACCCCGGTAATCTTTACCCCATAATTAAAGGCATCGCTTATTCCATGCATACCCTTAAAACAAGGAAGGAGGGAAGGATGTATATTCATAATACGGTTCTTAAAACGGTCTACAAACCAGCTGCTTAACAGCAGCATAAAACCTGCCAGAACTATAAGGTCTACCTGTTCTGTTTCCATTACCCCGGCAATGTTCTGGTCATAATCCTGGCGGCTCTTAAAATCCTCCGGCTCCATTACGCAGGTTTTTATATTATGCTTTCTGGCCCTTTCTAGAGCATACGCTTCCGGATTGTCGCTGAATACTAAAGCTAAACTTGCATTTATAGAATGGTTATCCAGATATTGGATAATAGCAGCCAGGTTAGAGCCATAGCCTGAAGCAAACACTGCCAGTTTTTTGGCCTGTTTACTGCTGGAACTCAATCTTTACCTTTCCTTTTCCCTTTCCGATACAGCCTATATTATAAACGGTGTCTCCGGTGCTTTCAGCAATACTTTTTATCCTTCCAAGATATGAGCTGCCAACAATAAGAACCAGCCCTATCCCCATATTAAACACCCGGTACATTTCCTGTTTGTCCAAATCTGCGCTATCCATCAAAAATTGAAAAACCGGTTTTACCGGCCAGCTGCCTTCCTTAATATTAGCATCCATGCCGGAAGGTATCACCCGGTTTATATTTTCATAGAAACCTCCGCCGGTTATATGGGATATTCCATGCACCGGTATCTGCTGGTTATGGATAACCTGTTTTAGCAGAGGCCAGTACAGCCTGGTGGGCTCCAGCACTTCCCGGGCCAGAGTCCTGTTTTCAAAGTAAATATGGTCCAGCTCCAGGCTGGACTCCTTTATTATTTGCCTTACCAGTGAATAACCGTTGCTGTGCAGGCCAGAAGAGCCTATCCCTACTATAATATCCCCGCAATCAACCATATCCGGTTTTATTATCTTTTCCTGTGAAGCAATCCCCACTGCAAATCCTGCCAGGTCTATCTCATCCGGCTGGTACATTCCCGGCATTTCTGCAGTTTCTCCCCCAATTAATGCAGAGTCACATTTTTTGCAGCTGTCGGAAATGGATTTGATTACTGCAGTTATTACCTGTTTATCTATTTTGCCACAGGCAATATAATCCAAAAAGAACAAAGGTTTTGCTCCGCAGCAGAGGATATCATTTATGCACATCCCTACCAGGTCCTGGCCGATTCGGGTATAGTCATTAAGTTTCTTGGCCAAAAGAAGCTTGGTTCCTACTCCATCAGTTGAGGAAACCAGTACCGGGTTGTCTACCTGCTCAAGATCAGGTTTATATAAGCCTGCAAAGGCAGAAAGGTCATTTAGCACCTGCCCTGAAAAGGTAGAGGTAATGGACTGTTTGGCAGCATTTAAGGTTTCTGCAGCCTTATCTATATCCACTCCTGATTTTCTATAAGAATTTTTTTCTTTATAGTCTGGCATTGTGTACAAATTTCTTTGTATCCAGTGAATTTTTATCAAATTTAAAATTTTTAGGCAGCTGTACCGGATATCGGCCATCAAAGCATGCCAGGCAAAAACCCTGCTCCGACTCTCCTATAGCCCTCATAAGCCCGTCCAGGGACAGGTATTTCAGGCTATCTACTTTCAAATATTTCCTTATATCTTCAACTGTTTTATGATCAGCAATGAATTCTTTCTTAGTAGCCATATCAATGCCGTAATAGCAGGGATAGAGCAAGGGGGGAGAGCTTATCCTCATATTTATTTCCTTGGCACCTGCATTATAAAGCATCTTCACTATCTGCTTGGAAGTATTGCCCCTGACTATGGAATCATCAACTACTACCAGCCTTTTACCCCTGATGATATCTTTTAAGGGATTGAGTTTAAGCCTTACCCCTATTTCCCTAATCTCTTCACTGGGCTGGATAAAAGTTCTTCCGATATACCGGTTTTTGATAAACCCTTCAGCAAAAGGAATTTTAGAATAAGCAGAATAACCTATAGCCGCAGGGGTACCGGAATCAGGAACAGAGATTACTATATCGGCATCGGCCGGGGATTCTTTGGCCAGCTCCTGTCCCATCCTATGCCTTACCTCGAACATATTCTTATCATTTATATAGCTGTCAGGCCGGGCAAAATAGATAAGCTCAAAAACACACATAGATTTACGGTCTACCGGTAAAAGCATCTGGGACCTTAGCCCGTTGGAATCAATTATGAGAAATTCCCCGGGATCTATTTCCCTTATAAGTTCTGCTCCCACTATATCCAGAGCGCAGGTTTCTGAAGCCAGCACATAGTTACCCTCCATGCTCCCTAAAACCATAGGCCTGAACCCGAATGGATCCCTGATACCCATAACCTTATCTCTGGTTAATATCACCAGACAATAGGAGCCCCTTATTTTCTCAGTAGTCTCCCTGATAGCATCTTCAATATTATCTTTACTGGAATTTTCTATAAGGGAAGCAATAACCTCGGTATCAGTGCTGGTCTCAAAGACAGCACCCCTGGCGGTTAACTGCTTCCTTAGCTGCTCTGAATTTATTAAATTACCGTTATGGGCCAGGGCAAAACTTTCTCCCTTAAACATCCTGTAAAGCGGCTGAGAATTCTTCCATATATTTTTACCCTTGGTACTGTACCGGGTATGGCCTATACCTAAATGGCCCTGAAGAGGGGCTAAATTTTTTTCATTAAATACCTGCGAAACCAGCCCCAGATCCTTGAAAATAAGGATATTTTCCCGGTCCGATACAGCTATACCTGCGCTTTCCTGGCCCCTGTGCTGTAAAGCCTGGAGGCCGTAAAAAATAATCTCTGCCACATTTTTATCAGGGGCATAAATTCCAAAAACCCCGCATTCCTCTTTAATTTTTTGGTCTAGCATTATCATATTTATTTAGACATAATCAAAGCTATGCTTTCTTCGAATAAAGCCTTGATATCATTTAATCTTAGGTTGATATCTTCATTTATCTTAAAACTTTTTCCGCCCACCGTACCCAGTACCCGGCAGGGTATGCCATATTCTGCACACACTTTTTTTACCTGGTCAAGAAGCGAATCCTTAATACTGATAACTATTCTGGACTGGCTTTCATTAAACAGGGTTTTTAAAATATTTTTATCCACTTCATCAATATTAATCCTGGCCCCTATATTTCCTCCAATGGAGCATTTGGCTAAAGCAACTGCCAGCCCTCCTACCGAACAGTCATGGGCTGACTGTAAAAGCCCCCCTGATACCAGGTTCAAACAAAGTTGCTGGAGCCTGCTTTCAAATTGTATATCCAGGGTAGGACATTTGCCGGCAACTTTGCCCCAGAACACCTCTTCAAATTCACTGCCGCCCATCTGGTTACGGTTTTCTCCCAACAGCATAATAATATCACCCTGCTGTTTAAAATCCATGGTTACAATTTTATCCAGCCCGGTTATAAGACCGGCCATAGCCACTACCGGAGTGGGATGTATGGCCTTGGAATAATTTTCATTGTAGAAGCTCACATTACCGCTTATAATCGGTATATCCAGTACCCGGCATGCCTCTGACATGCCCTCTATACAGCTTTTAAACTGCCAGAATATACCCGGTTTTTCAGGAGTCCCAAAATTTAAGCAGTCACTTATACCCATGGGTACAGCCCCGCAGCATACAAGGTTCCTGGCCGCTTCAGCCACTGCAATCATGCTGCCGGTGTAAGAATCAAGATAACAGTACCTTCCATTTCCGTCAGTAGTAAAGGCCAGTGCCTTGTCTTTACCTTTTATCCTGACCACCGCACCATCTTTGCCCGGCAGCACTACAGTATTGGCCTGTACCATATTATCATACTGTTCCCACACCCATTTTTTGGAACAAATATTGGGAGCTTTAATCATATTAATAAATATTTCATTTACGCCCTGCTGCTTTAGCAAATCCTCATACTGCTGGTTATCCGGCTGGTTACCAGATACCTGTTTCAAGTACCCGGGTTCCCGGTGGGAATGGTGGTAGCAGGGAGCTTTTTCGGTTAATGTTTCTACCGGAATCTGGCCCTCCAGTTTGGAACCATTAAATATCCTGTATAATCCATTCTCGGTTACAGTGCCAATCCGGGCACAGTTTATATTCCAGCGGTCACAGATCTCCTTTATCCGGGAAAACTTTGATGGGTGCACCAGGGCAGCCATCCTTTCCTGGGATTCTGAAATCATAATCTCATAAGGAACCATGCTTGGCTCCCTTAGAGGTACCTTGCTGACATCAATATCAATACCTACGCCGCCCTTGCTGGCCATCTCTACCGTAGAACTGGTGATGCCTGCAGCCCCCATATCCTGTAACCCTAAAATTAATTCTTTTTCCAGCAGTTGCAGGCATACCTCCAGAACCACCTTTTCAGTAAATGGATCCCCTACCTGAACCGAAGGACGCCTTGACTCAGATTCATCATCAAGTTCATCCGAGGCAAAGGTTGCCCCGTGAATACCGTCCCTGCCGGTGGCCGAACCTATAAGTACAATGTAATTGCCTGCGCCAAAAGCTTTGGATTTTATAAGCTTATCTTGCTGTACCAAACCCACGCTCATCGCATTTACCAGCGGGTTTCCCTCATAGGTGGAATCAAAGTAAACTTCACCGCCGACTGTGGGTATGCCCATGCAGTTTCCGTAATCGCCAATGCCCTTTACCACATTCTCAAAAAGGTATTTAACCCGCTCACCTGAATTTAGCTTGCCGAAACGCAAAGAATTTAAACTGCATATAGGCCGGGCACCCATGGCAAAAATATCCCTAATAATTCCCCCGATACCGGTAGCCGCCCCCTGGTATGGCTCCACCGCCGAAGGATGGTTATGGGACTCTATTTTCATTACTATGGCCTGTCCGTCCCCAATATCCAGAACCCCGGCATTTTCGCCGGGTCCCTGCAGCACATACTTGCCCTCAGTTTTTAATTTTTTAAGCCAGGCCCTGGAACTTTTATAGCTGCAGTGCTCTGACCACATAACCGAGTAAATGCTCAATTCCAGGTAATTAGGTTTTCGGCCCAAAAAATCAACAATTTTATTATACTCGTCTTCACTTAACCCAAGGTTTTTGTATTTTTTATCCGTATCTATGCCCAAAATTATACCTTTGCTCCTGAACTGATAATGTAATCTATCATGGAGCTGAATATGCCCCTGCCGTCATCTGAACCCAGTATCTTTTCACAGGCGGCTTCCGGGTGGGGCATCAGCCCAAAAACATTAAAATCCCGGTTACATATGCCGGCTATATTTCCCACTGAGCCATTAGGATTGAATTTAGCGGAAGTGATGCCGTTTTTATCTGAATAACGCATGATTACCTGGTTATGTTCCAGCAGGTCCCGGTATCCACTGCTGTTTATGTAGTAATTGCCCTCATTATGCCTTATGGGCATACGTATTACTTCTCCTAAACCATAACCACAGCTAAACGGTGTCTGATTGTTCTCAATCTTGAGCCATACCTGGCGGCAGATAAACTTGAGGCTATTATTCTCAAGCATAGCCCCGGGCAGCATTCCCTCTTCCAGCAATATCTGGAAGCCATTACAGATACCTATAACCATTCCCCCTTTTTGGGCAAAATCTCTGACTGCAGACATTATGGGGGAAAACCTGGCTACTGCTCCACTCCTTAAATAATCTCCATAAGAAAACCCTCCGGGCAGTATTACTGCGTCACAATCTCCCAGCCGGGTATCCTGATGCCATACATAACTGCACTCTGCATCCAGCACATGGGTTAAGGCGTAATAGCAATCGTGCTCACAATTGGTCCCCGGGAAAACAACGATGGAAAATTTGGTTTTCTGATTATTCATCTCTGCTTATCTCATACCTGAAATCTTCAATAATAGGGTTTGAAAGCAGCTTATCGCATAAATATTCTATCTCCCCGGTAATTTCTTCCTCTGATTTGCCGCTGTCATCTATTTCTAGCTGTATATATTTTCCGAATCTGACTTGCTCTACATTATGATACCCAATCTGGGGTATAGCCTTTTTTATGACCAGCCCCTGGGTGTCCAGGATTTCTTTTTTCAAGGTAACATAAACATCAACTTTTAACATACTTATTTCCTCTATATTTTTATACTGTCCAGCCTGTTTAAAACTTTATCAATATAACGCAGATGATAGTTTACATCAAATATTTTTTCAATTTCATCCTGGTTCATATATTTAGATATAGCTTTATTATCCAAAATATTATCCTTAAAGCTTGATTCATTTTCCCAGGCATCCAGTGCCTCTTTCTGTATAAGGGCATAAGCATCTTCCCTGCTCAAGCCCTTTTCTATCAGCTTTAAAAGCACCCTCTGCGAAAATATTATTCCCCCGTACTTCATCAAATTCCGGCACATATTGGATTCATAAATTTTTAATTGGTCTACAACAAAATAGGATTTTTCCAGCAGGTAGTCCAGCAATATAAAGCTATCGGGTATTATTATCCGCTCCGCCGATGAATGGGATATATCCCTTTCATGCCATAAAGCTATATCCTCGGTGGCAACAACCATATTGGACCGCAGGATCCTGGCCAACCCGCATATCCTTTCACAGAGTATGGGGTTTTTCTTATGGGGCATAGCTGAAGACCCCTTCTGCCCCTTGGTAAACGGCTCTTCGGCTTCCCTTACATCAGTCCTCTGCAGATTTCTTACCTCCAGAGCAATTTTTTCTAGGGTTGCCCCGGTTATGGCCAGAGCCGATATCAACTGGGCATGCCTGTCCCTCTGCAGTACCTGGGTGGAAATAGGGGCATTTTCCAGCCCTAAAAGACTGCAGACCCTTTCTTCCAGCTCAGGAGAAGTATTGGCATAAGTTCCCACCGCTCCCGATATCTTGCCTACACCGATAACCTGTCTGGCCTGCATAAGCCGGTCAAAATTTCTCTCCATCTCAAAAGCATATAAACCAAATTTCAGCCCCAAGGTTATGGGTTCAGCATGAATTCCATGGGTCCTTCCCACCATTACCGTATGTGAATACTGGCGCGCCTTTTCCTTTAGCATAACCGTAAATTTGCGTATCTTTTTATCTATAATATTTATGGCATCCAGTATCTGTAAGGAAAGCGCGGTATCACCCACATCAGATGAAGTCAGCCCATAGTGCAGATACTTGGATGAATCGCCGATATTTGAAGATACATTGGTTAGAAAAGCTATCACATCATGGTGAGTTTTGGACTCGATGCGGTTAATATCCTCTAAATTAAATTTGGATTTATTGGCAATATCCTTTGCGGCCTGTTCCGGTATTATTCCCATCTCTGCCTGAGCTCTGGCTACCGCAATTTCTACCTGAAGCCATTTGGTAAACTTATTTTCCTCTTCCCAAACAGCTCCCATTTCTTTCAAGGTATATCTTGGAATCATGTTTACCCCTGCCTACTTTAAATGAAATTAGAATTATAACAGACCAATGATTTTATTACATCATATCTTCTATGATTTTTTCCCTGAACTGCTGGTAATTACCAGCATCATTCAAATCATAGAGGTCTTCATTGAAATCAAAAAATACTTGGTCATACTCATCCCTGCAGATATCGCTTACTTTAAGAAGCCATTTCTTGTTTATTTCCCAGCTTTTCAGGTCTGGCATCCACGCTTTGTCTTTGGAGGGAATATCATTTTTTAAAAAGGATTCCAGGTTCTTGGATTTTTTGGACACCTGTATTAAAAATTTGTCATTTTCACTCAGCATAGACAGATTGGCTATACTTATGGGTGCATTTGCTGCCACTTTCACCACCTTCACTCTTATAATTTTTAATTTACCCTTTATATTATCATAAAGAAAAGCAAAACTTTAATGACTATTAATAATCAAGCTCCATGTACTGGCTCAGGTATTCCCTCACCTGTACAGGGTCAGCAATCAGGTAGCTGATGCCGTCAATATTAGCACCGGATGTAGGTATGGTAAGCCTGTTTATATCCTCAGAAGATAAAAACATGACCATCCCCATTGCTATATAATCACCAATACTAAAGCCGGTAACCGCCTCCTGGCTCAGTACCCTTATAATCTGGGGTGCCTTTATGATGGTGGCCAGGCCCACCTTTTGCTTAATCAGTTCACCCAGCAGCTGCTGCTGCCTGCCTACCCGGTCCAGGTCTGCCCTGGCGGTAGCCCTGCAGCGGGCATAAGATAGGGCCTGCTCCCCATCCATATTATAGGTACCCGGCTCAAAATCAGCACCTGACAGGGGATCATGCAATGGCTCGGTAACTTCAATGGTTACTCCCCCCAGTATATCAATAATGCTTTTAAAAGCATCGAAATTGACCATCATTACTTTATTTATATCTATCCCTGTAAGTTCTCTTATTTCCTGTATCACCATATCCTGTCCTCCGTAGACATAGGCAGCATTTATCTTGGCATAACCGTGGCCTTCCAGCTCCACCCGGGTGTCCCTGGGTATGGATATCAGGCTGTCTTTCTGTCCCCAGTTACCGATATGGAATATGAGTATGGTATCTGTCCTGCCTACAAATTCACTGCTGCCTTCCCGCTCATCCACCCCTAAAAAAAGCAAATCCCTGGAAGGTGATAGGATATTGGAGCTGCCGTTTGCCTGATCCTGGTTGTCTGCCAGCCAGACTACAAGCATAACCACTGCAGCCAGAAAGATAATTATTAGCAAGGTTATGAAGCAGCCTCTAATTTTACTCATAGAATTACTTTTGGTTTATTATTTGGCGTAACCGATATGGGATAAATAATACAGAGTATGCAACAATTTTTCAATAGGATCTGTAGTCTGTATATTGATATGGGGAGGTACCTTTACCGGTACAGAAGTATAATTAATAATTACCTTAATCCCTGAATCCACCAGCATATCGGTAACCCTCTGGGCTGAATGCGGCGGCACGGCAAGTATGGCTATCTCAATATCTTTTTCGGTTATAATCTCTTTAATCTTATATATATCCAGGATCTTGTGCTCAGAGATAGTGGTTCCTATAACCCGGGAATCATTGTCAAAAACATTTTCAATTTTAAACCCGAAACGGTTTAACATTTTATAGTTAAGTATGGCTTTCCCCAGGTTTCCGGCACCTATGAGCACCAGCCTGACTACCTTATCATAGCCCAGTATGCGGTTAAAGGCTAATATAAGCTCATCAATATTGAAACCTACCCCTCTCTTGCCTTTAATCCCGAAATAAATAAGGTCCCTGCGAACCTCGGCACTGTTAATCTTGGTGTTACGGTTTATATCTTTGGAGGTAACCGTCCTTTTGCCCAATTCTTTCAGCTGTACAATATATTTCAGGTACTGTGAAAGACGGGAAATAACCCCCTCGGAATAAATTTTTTGCTCAATAATCTCGCTCATATTAACAACTCTCCATTAAGTTTGTAGCATAATTGTAACAAAGTGTTACCACTTTTACAATATCTATTCCACATTTTTAAAATTATAGATGCCATCCTCTATTTTATAAATTCTCTGGCAGTTTTGGCAGATAGCCTGGCCCTGGCCAATGAATATTTTTTCTTGTCCGCATGCAGGACAGCACAGCATATCCTCCAGCCGCCTGGGGCCTGCTTTCTTGCCTGGTTTGCCGGTTTTCGCCTTTAGAAAAATACTAGGTCCCAGGCTGATAAAAGACAGGGTGTTCTGGTAGAAATTTTCCATAAACATCAATGCCTTCAGGGGAAATATCTTTTTTAACACCTGTAGCCTGAAATTGGATACACTCAGCAGCTTTACCGGTTTAAGGCCATTTTCTTTCAGTAAATTGAGCATGTAGCGGGGGTGGTAATTCTGGATGGTCTCCCCTATCCGCGAGGGAGTAAGGCTGAAAGGCGAAGTATCCATTTTACCCACCATTGCCCTGAGTATATTCTTGGTGTTCCTTTTATTGGCAAATTCTAATATATAGGTCCCCCCTGGCCTGAGTACCCTGGCAACCTGCTCAAAGTATAGCTCCGGCCGGGACAGGTGGTGGACCAGCCTTACCGAAAGCAGCATATCTACTGTATCCGGTTTTAGCGGCAGCCTGGTAGCATCGGCAGCAATAAAATGAACCGATTCCAGTTTTTCCTGTTTTGGACCAAGATATTTGCTTATTCTCTGTTTTGCGTTCCTAAGATTATTCATGGAGTAATCTATAAGCAATATGGAAGAAAACCCTGCATATTGGCTGAAAAGCCTTCCGTAACCACAACCCACATCAGCAAATACAGCATCGTCCCCGGCTGTTCCGGTAATAAGTTTTTTTAAGGCCAGTCTTTCCGAACAATCTTCATACAGCCTCTTTTCACCACTCCAGAACTCGCGGTAATCATAATTTTCATAATCTGAACGCCTTATGGACAATTTATTTTTCTCCCTGCTTAAACCGAGAACCTTATCTGGATTACATCCCGGTCGCTAACTATATAATCTCTGCCCTCTATACGCAGCCTGCCGGTTTCCCGGGCTGCGGAAAAAGAACCCGTCTCCAACAGCTGTTTTGCCCCTATAACTTCAGCCTTGATGAACCCCTTCTCCATGTCGCTGTGCACCCTGGCCGCTGCTTCAGTAACTTTTTTTCCCCTGTTTAGCGACCAGGCCCTGGCTTCATTCTTATTTAAGGTATAAAAAGTTATAAGGTCCAATAGATTATAACAGCTGGCCACCAGTGGGCGGGGGCCGCCTTCAATTCCCAGCTCTTGTATATACTGCTTCCTTTCTGAAACTTCCATATCAATCAGCTCCTGCTCCAGCTGGGCATAAAACTGTACTGTATTTTGTTCTCCTACCTGCTCTGCCAGCTCCCGGTATAATTCCTTGCTTTCCTGGCTGTCATCCATATTGGCTACAAACAGTACCGGCTTTAAGCTTAACAGGTCCAGCTGATTTAAAAAAGATGACTGGCTTTGGCCCAAATTTGATAAATCCGGCCTTTCTTCCCGGTTTAATTTTGCAATCAGGCCCTGCGCAAACTCCAGGAGCCTGCCAGACTCTTTATCCCCGGTCCTGGCCAGTGATTTCAGTTTTTCCTTCTGCCGGTTAAGTACCTCCAGGTCAGCAAGCAGCAACTCGGTATTTACGGTAGCAATATCCCCCACCGGATCAGGGGGGCTTTCGCTGGCAATATTGGTATCGGTAAAACATCTTACCACATGGGCAATTATGTCTGCAGCCCTGATATGGGATAAAAATTTATTGCCCAGGCCTTCACCCTTGCTGGCCCCCTTTACCAGGCCGGCTACATCCATAAACTGGATGGAGGCATAGGTCATCTTTTTTGAACCGCAAATTTCAGACAATTGCTCCAAATAATTATCTACCACACTTATTACACCGGTATTTGGTTCTATGGTGCAAAAAGGATAGTTGGCAACCTCTGCATTTGCTTTGGTGATAACATTAAAAATAGTAGACTTACCCACATTGGGTAAGCCAATAATTCCAACCTGCATGTTATTAAAAATAATTTATTGTAAAACAGTCCAATAATAGTAAGTTTAAAATGGTATGTCAATTATACCTGCAGTACCTTGTTTGCAGCAGGGAATACATGTTAAAACCTAAACTTTTCTTCTTCTATCACCCTGATGCAGGCATCCACTACCCGTCCATCATATAATATAGACCGGTTAGCTCTTATCTCTTCCAAAGCCTGATCCTGGCTCAGGGCAGCCCTGTAGGGCCGGTGAGAGATCATGGCTTCCACTACATCAGCCACTGCCATAATTCTTGCCTCCATCATTATCTGTTCTCCTTTCAGCTTATTGGGGTAGCCTGAGCCGTCCATCCGCTCATGGTGTTGCAGTATTATCTTCCGGTAGTAATCCATACTCTTGTTCTTTTTGAGTATGTGGTTCGCTTCTTCCGGATGTGACCTTATAAGGGACATTTCAATATCACTCAGCCTTCCGGGTTTATTTAAAATAGATGATGGTATGGATATTTTCCCCAAATCATGCAGCATGGACGCCTGGGCTATGGCTTCAGCCTGATTTTTTTTCAATCCCATCTCAATGGCTATGGCTTCCGCCAGCTGGGATACCCTCCTCTGGTGGCCCGCAGTGTAAGCATCCCTGGTTTCCACAATATCACTTATGGTCTCAATGGTCTGCTGCAGATCCAGCTTCAGCTGTTTTTCTTTTTCAGCCTCTGCCAGCTTCAGCCCGGTTATATCGGCCCCGTATATATTGGCATAATCGCTATCAGTTATGGGGACCATGTTCAACAGGTAGGTTTTACCCTTAATTGAAATTTCCCTGCTTTTATATTTTTGCTGGGCAAAAGATTGATTAATCCAGCCTCTCCAGTCTTGCGGAACAAATCCTCCTATATTGGTCTCCCACTTCTTTAAAACCTGCATCCCCCAGGGATTGCAAAACAATATCCTTCCTTCATTGTTTACCCTAAGTACAGGGCTGGGGTTTTCTAAGGGAAACTTGGCCAGGTTTTTGGCCCTGTCCTGCATTTTTTGAGAGTGAACCACATAATTGGACACTATAATCCCGTAAACAATAAAAGAGGCCACAATTATAACCCTCATAAGCAGCTCGTGGCGGGGAATATTGAAAATTATAAGGTCCAAAAAAGACATGGTCTGGTGATAATAGACAAAGTAATCAATCACTTCATCTGTTAACCACACCAGCACTCCTGCAAGAACCGAATAAAGGATTATCTTTAGTCTAGTTTTTGCCATTTCAGCCTTTCAACTATGGCTCCTGAAAAAGAGGTAGATGGTAACCAAACAACTGTTCTAAATTATAAAGGATTGATACTTATATTGCTACAATTTTAACAAAATAATTTCCAGATAGCCCCGCGCCCTGTCACTATCCATACTCTAACCGTTAGCTAAAACCAGCTGGTTAAACTCCAGGCTGGCAGCCACAGCATCGGCTATCAGGGAAACCCCGGAAAAATGTTCCTCTTCCTTTTTCTCCCTGTACCTTATATGTCCTACTGCCATTATCCTGTCCCCCTTGTGTATGCTGTTTGCGCAATTTTCAGCCAGTGCGGACCAGCAGGTAACCTTTATAAATTCCACGCTGTCCCTGCTCTCTCCACCCGGGTTTTTCCACCGCTTGTTGGCAGCTATAATTAATTCAGTATAAGCTGTACCCTCTTCGGTATACCGGAGTTCCAGATCCCTGGTAAGGTTGCCCAGTATAAATGTCCGGTTTAAATCATCCATTAATCCTCCCTATAATCAAATTTATAATAATCACAATAGTTAAACCCATAGTCCCAGGGATATATTACCCGGGATTTGGATACAGAACGAATGCGTTCTGCACCTGAAATAAATTTATCAACCAGCATCAGACCAATTTGTTTTTCTACTGCTGCCTGCACCCAGTCGTATTCAATTTCCAGATAGGCCAGGCGGCAGTCGTGCTGACGGGCCACATTTTCAGCAACCTCCATACAGTGATTTCTGTCAAAGTATAAAAGGTTCTGGGACACTGACAGCACCACAGAATCTGAGGCATTCTTGGTTCTTTCTCTGGCCTTAAATATCTGGCACAGGTCAAACAGCAGCACCAGCAATAATATTAAGATACCTGCTGCCGCCAGAATAATTAATGATATATTTCCTCTCTGTTTATGCATTCCATCCTCATCATACTGCTTGATTCTATATATACCGGTTTTTTCCATATTTTTTCAACAATATTGGCTATTCCCCCATAACTGTATGCCACTTTTACGGTTACGAAATCACCTATGTCCACACCCTTGCGGCCAGGGCAGATAATTTCAACAGCCAGCCTCCCCTTACCCAGATCCGAGCATACTGCTTCTGCCCTTCTTCTGGCTTCATCCCTGGCATTGCTGGTGGCCATAACCCTGGCCGCTTCCCGGCTGGCCTGTTCAACCGTATTCTGCACATAAACCATGTGCCCCAGCTGAGAGACAGCTAAAATCACCAGGAAAAGCATGGGCATAACCAGAACCATTTCCAGAGATGCCTGGCCCCAATGTTCCTTTGTATGCATTTTAGCTGTCCCTCCTTTTCTCATACCATTTCTGCTATTTTTCCAAATACCTTGGATATGATGTCAATAACCATCGGTTTGCCTACCGATACAAGAACAGCACTGATGATACCTGCTATTACCACCACCAGCGCATATTCCAGTGTTGACTGTCCTTTCTGGCAAAATAGTTTTGCCTTATTTATCATTTTCACCTCCTTTCCTGATTTTTTTACCAACTATCATCACCTCCTTTCATGATTAAAAATTTACAAAATCGCTTCCAAAAGAAAATAACAGGGGACCCCCCACCATAATCACAAATGACGGCAGGATCATTAAGGCCAGTGGAAAAAGCATAAGCAGGGAAGCCTTTCTTGATTTCCTTTCCGCCTCCTGGGATATTTCAAATTTAAGCTGTTCAGATTTCTGCCTTAGAATTTCTGATATATTGGAACCACAGGACTCGGCAGTATTCAAAAGCATTAAAGTATCTTTAAACTGAGAGGGATTGGGGGAGTCTATTAACTGCCGGTAAGCTTCATTTTTACCCCGCCCTAAATTTATATTCTGTATAAATTTTTTAAATTCTCCGCATATCTTACCCTCATAATTTTTTACCATAATTTGCATGGATCTATAGATGTTCTGGCCGGACAGGGTAGATATGTACAATAGGTCCAGAATATAGGGTAAATCCAGGACTATATCCCGGTTTCTAGCTTTAATTTCATAGCCCAGTATTGCATCGGGTAATAAGTATCCTGCAAACAGCCCGGCAACACCCAGGCCAATTTTAGCCATAAGTCCAGGCACCAATAACAGCAGAGCCAGCATAAGTAAAATAGAAATAAGCATCTTATAGCCTAAAAAAGATTGAACCTCAATTTTGTTTATTTTATTTAATTTGCCATTAAGTCTTTTTCTCCTTTCTACAGAGAGCCTGCCAAACCACAATCTGCCCAGTCCTGCCGCCAATTTATTTATTTTTTTTAGCATCATGGTCCGCCCGGTCCCGGGACTGCTGCCTGGTTTTAACCTGCTGCCCATATTTACAGCTGCCCATAAACAACCGTACATAACTAAATACAGGATAATTAAAACTGCTATCAACCGGACCTCCCCACTACCTTTTTAATGGCAATAATTCCTGCTACCTCCAGCAGCCCTCCTATAGTTAGGACAATATTGGAAAACCCGCTATCCAGGAAATCCTTAACCATATCTTCCATTAAAAAATAAAGGCCGGTCAGGGCTGCTATTGGGAAAAGGGAGATTATGGTAGCCGAGAATCTACTCTGGATAGTCAGGGTACTAACTTTGGATTTAGCCTGTAAACTATGCTTGAGCGATCTACTTATATTCTCCAGGATAAACACCAGATTACCCCCAATTTTGTCATTTATCTTCAGGGCGCTGGCCAGCAACTTTATTTCTCTGCTCTCACACCTTACATACAGGTTATCCAGGGCCCGGTTCAGGGGCACACTTAATTGGAGCTGGTTTACCATAATCTCCAGATGGACCTTCAGGGGTTTTTTAGCCTGCCCAAGGTAACTTTTAAATATTTGCCTTACCGTTTTCTTGGCTTTAAGCATAAGTATCATATAGCTGATAAAGCTGATTGTCTGTAAATGCAGCGCATCATTTTCTTTTCTTTTTATTCCCATTAAAAATTCATCGATTGCCAGCATGATGCAAACCGCCAGCAAAGAAGAAAAAACCAGATGTCTGAATAAGACCATAAAAACACCTGCCAGTACCAGCAGCCCCAAGCCTGAAAAAACCTTTTTTCTCCTTATATATATTCCGGCTGCCGCAGCCGGATTAAATCTGTAGCCAGAAGAAGGGCCTGTTCCGGTACCCGCCTTTAATTTTTTGCTCAAAATAAGGTTTTTTAATGCAGCATAGAGCAGGATAACCAGGCATGCTGCCATAGCCGGAAGAAGTAGATTCTCTATATTTTTAATAAAACAATCCATAGTTATTCACACTCGGTTAACTTGTTTATCCCTTCACAACTGTATACATCCTCTATATTCAAATTGCCCCGTTCCGGGGAAAAGAAAATTCTGCTTATGGTAACTACTTTCTTCTTTTTCTCCCTTTTCTCCAGGTGAACCACCAGATCAAGAGATGAAGCTATTATTCTTTTTACCGAAGATGGGGTCAGGTTTAAATTATTAATCAACAGCAGGGTTTCCAGCCTGGATAACATATCCACAGATGAATTAGCATGCAGGGTAGACAGGGACCCGTTATGGCCGGTATTCATTGCCTGCAGAACATCTATTGCTTCCGGCCCCCTTATCTCCCCCACTATTATCCGGTCCGGCCTCATACGTAATGAATTTTTTACCAGCTGCCTTATGGTAACCGCACCCCTGCCCTCAATATTGGGGGGCTTGGATTCCAGCCTTATTACATGGGGAATATTAAGCTTAAGTTCCAGGGTGTCTTCAATAGTAATCACCCGTTCGGCCGGAGAAATAAAATTGGAGAGCACATTTAACAGAGTAGTTTTGCCGGTTGAGGTTCCTCCTGAAATTATTATATTTGCCTTACGCCTTACATGGCGTTTTAGAAAATCAGCAATATCGGCGTCTAACATTCCCAGGTCAACCAAATCCTTTATACCCATGATATTCTGCCTGAATTTTCTTATGGTAACCACTACCGGTTCAATAGATACCGGAGAGATAACCACGTTAATCCGGGAACCGTTTTTCAACCTGGCATCAACCATGGGTGAACTTTCATCAACCCTTAACCCCAGCGGGCTTAGAATTTTATCAATAATATTTCTAAGGTGGGCATTGTCCCTGAAACAAATGCCGGTTTTTACCAGGCAGCTATTTTTCTCTACATACACTTCATGGTGATGGTTTATCATTATTTCCGTAACTTCATCATCTTCTATTAAAGGGCTTATGGGGCCGAACTCAAAGCTATCCAGATAAATTTCTTCGGCTACCGATGATATTTTCTTTTCAGTTATTATTAACTTCTCCTTCCGGGCTATCTCTTTTACCTCAGTCTCTATCTTCTCCAGCCTCTGCTCCGGGTTCAGCTTTTTCAGGTGTTTAAAATCTATTTTCTCTATCAGTGTTTTATACATGGTCTAATTCCTCATAAATTGAATCAGCAAAACTGGCAATGCTCTTGGTTATTCTTAAATTGTATTTGAATATATGGGTTGGACCCTGATTCAGAAATAAATACTCTATATCCCGGTCATAAGGAATGAATGCTTTAATGGGATAATTAATATAACTGTTGATTAAGGCCGGAGATAAACATGGTTTCAGGTTGTATTTATTTATAACCAGATCTATGGGCAGGTCAGCCTTCAGGCCGCTAAGCCCTGATAAAATGCCATTAAGGTTCTTAACCGACATCAGTGAAGGACTGGAAACCAGGGAAATCTTATCCTGTTGCCCTAACAGTTCCCATCCCGTAAAGTCCAGGCAAAAAATTGGCATATCAATTATTATCAGCTGGAAATATTTTTCCAGTTCTTTTAAGAAGCTGCCCATATCCGGCAGATCAGCATAGCAGCTATGATTTACCGGGGGCAATATAATATTCAGGCTGAATTCAGTATTTATAACTAGGTTTTTTAACAGGGTTATATCAATATCTTTAATACCCCTGGGTACATCCCCCAGGTCTTTTACCTGTTTTTCTTCCAAGCCAAAGATAATCCTGCTGGCAAATGAGCCCAGACTCAGATCCATCAGAAGTATATTTTTTTCTTTCTTCAGTGCGTAATATGCGGCTACACTGTAACTGAGGAAACTGCATCCGCAGCCGCCTTTGGATCCGGTAAATAGTATACTCTTGCCCTCCATGTTAAAACCTTTCTAATAATTAAATATTTCTTCGGGACAAAGGGATAAATTGATAGTCCCTCTTTCCAATGCCAAAAACACTGTTTCTGCTTCCTGCCCGGTAACATATATGGATACTACACACCCGGTTGGGCCCGGGGATTCAGGCACCTGGCTGTCTTCAATAAACCATTCCTGGTTCTGGCCTGGATTATCCTGCCCCCTGCTAACCATTACTATTTCTTTCCGGGAAATTACTGTCTCCGGTACCATATCGCCGGAAGCCTGCTGATAATAAACAGAAACCATATCTATGTTCTGGCCTGGCTGAAGCAAATCGGGGGGCCCGTAAAAAGTTACGGGGACAGTTACCAGCCTTTTTCCCTGAGGGATATAAGAGCTGTACCCGCTGCTGCTTTTCGGCGATTGCCCTGAGATAAATTCGCTATATATTATTTCCCCCCGGCTTATGTTTTTCAAACATTCCTCTCCAACCGCCTTTTCCGGGTCCCTGATGGCCCTCTCGCTGGATATGGCTGAAGGGATGCCCTGAACCTGCAGCATAGAATCCTGGATAATCTGCCCGGCAGCAATATCCCTGCCGGCAATTACCACTTTTTGTAGATTTTCATTCTGGGGTATCTTGGATCTCAGATTATTAATATACCAGAACATAAATATCCCTATTACTGCCGCTACTGATAAGAACAGTATTGCTAATATTTTTTGTTTTATTATAAGAGTCGCTCTGCTTTTCATATAATTTATCCTTTTATGTATTACTATATTAATATAATTAGACATTTATGTAAATAGATAAATCAAAATTTATGGCAGGCAAAAATATTTAATGTTTTTTAAGATTTGTTTATGGGTATTACAGGCTGTCTAAACCAGGTTGACCGGATGGCCCTGCCTGAATGCCTGGATGTTTTTGGAAGTAATATCTACCAGCCTCTGCCTTGTTTCCCTGGCTGACCAGGCACAATGGGGGGTTACCATTATATTACTGCTTTCTCTCAGCAAAGATATCCGGTCCTTCGGAGGCTCCTGGCCTAATACATCTATCCCTGCACCGGATATCTGGCCCTGTTTAAGAGCACTGGCTAAATCCTGTTCATTTATAATGCCGCCCCTGGCGGTATTAATAATAATTGCTGTGTTCTTCATCATCCCAAATTCCCTTGCAGAAATGAGATCACGGGTTTTATCGGTTAAAGGACAGTGCAAGGATATTATATCGGACTCCTTTATAAGCTGTTCGAATTCAGTATTGCTGTACCCGGTATCTGAAATATCCCCAACATCATGGGCCAATACCTTCATGCCAAAACCTTCCGCTATCCCGGCTACTGCCCTCCCGATAGTTCCAAAGCCTATGATTCCAATGGTTTTGCCATACAACTCAAATCCTGGATAAGAGAGCATATTAAAAGTTCGGGATTTTTGCCACAGGCCTCCATTTACATCCCCGGCGTACCGGCAGCAACTGGTAGCCAGGTTAAGTATTAGCGCAAATGTATGCTGGCTTACTGAATGCTGGGCATAACCCGGTACATTAGCAACCAGTTTGTTGTATTTTTTGGCTGCTGAAGTATCTACATTATTGTAGCCGGTAGCAATAACACAGATTAATTTCAAAGCTTCAAGCCGGCGGATAGTATCTGCATTTATCACTATTTTGTTGGTAATTATTACTTCCGCATCCCGGACATAATCTGCCGGATTATCCTGGTTAGAAATTGAAAAAAGCTTCAGATTACCCTGTTCCCGCAGGGGCTTGAAGTCTATATCTTGATTTAAGGAAATAGTATCAGAGTCTAAAAAGATTATATCCATAACTGCCTTCATCTATATTTACAATCAGTAAATATTATAAAACAAAAGCCCCGGCATAAAAAGTTGCCGGGGCTATAATTATCTAATTATAGACAGCACTGATTATAAATAGCAATGTGACCGGGTAGTCTTCAGGCTCACCGCATCGGCAACCCTTTTTACCGCCAGCATGCCGGCTGCAGTCCTCATATCAACTTTCCGCTGCCTGGACATCAGGTAAACCTCATTGAAGGACCGCTCCATAATCTTTTTCAACTTTGAATTAACTTCCCGGTAAGTCCAGTAGTATGACTGGCAATTCTGGACCCATTCAAAATAAGATACGGTAACCCCTCCCGCATTGCAGAGCATATCCGGTATAACCATTATATTCTTCTGATGAAGAATCTGGTCAGCTTCCGGAGTTACTGGAGCATTAGCAGCTTCCGCTATAATTTTTGCCTTTATATTGGGAGCATTGTTTTTATCAATCTGGTTCTCCAGCGCCGCAGGTATAAGTATATCGCAATCCAGTTCCAGTAACTTGTCCGCATCTATAGCCTCGCATTCGGAATAATTGCAAACCGAACGGGTCTCTTCCTTATGGGCCAGAACCTGCTGGGGTCTAAGACCGTTGGGATTATAAATAGCCCCTCCTGAATCGCTTACTGCAATTATCTTAAAGCCCAAATCGCCCAATATCCTGGCACAATGATAGCCGGCATTTCCGTAACCCTGAATGGCCACCGTCAGCTCATCATTTTCCATTCCCAATTTCTTTAAAGCCGAAAGAATGGTAAACACTACCCCTGCAGATGTAGCTTCATCCCTTCCCTGGGATCCTCCAAGCTCTATGGGTTTACCGGTAACTATTCCCGGAACAAAATGCCCCTTCTGGTTGCTGTAAGCATCGGTCATCCAAGCCATAATCTGGGGAGTGGTCCCCACATCCGGAGCTGGAATATCGGTATCTATGCCTATATTGGGTGAAAGCTCAAGTATAAACTGCCTGGATAATGCCTCCAGCTCTCTGACTGAAAGCTGCTTGGGATTAACTGTAACCCCGCCCTTGGCACCGCCAAAAGGCACGCCCACCACTGCAGTTTTTAAGGTCATCAGCATAGCCAAAGCCTTAACATCATCCAGGGTAACTGTAGGGCTGAACCTCAATCCTCCCTTGGTAGGGCCCCGGTCCGAATTATGCTGTACCCGGTAACCCTTAAAAACATCAATCTCTCCATCATCCATCTGAACCCTGGCCGATACCTCTACTACCCTTCTGGGCTCCCTTAAATATTTTCTTATTCCCGGTTTTAAGCCTAGGAGTTCCATGATCTGGTCAATTCTCTCCTGGGTCATGGCCCAAACATTCTTTTCTGCTTTCTGCATCTTTTCTCCTTTGAAAAAAATAACTGACAAAAAACAAAAAAGCACCCCCAATTAAACCATCATGGTTTAAAAAAAAGATGCTTCATTGCACTATATAAAAAGGCTTCATTGCCTTTAATTTTTTGTAAACGGAATAGATTATATAAACTATGGTTTATTTAATCAAGGATTATTTGGTACCTTATTTAATAACCGTAGCCGCTGCACTAGTCTTGGATATGGTCTTAATCTCCACCCTGACCTTCTGGCCCATGTATTTTTGCCCATCAATAATCTGCACTACATACCCCTCCACTCTGGACAGGGCATCACTTTTATTATGCATATACGGCTCTTCTACCGTGAGGTCAAGGATGTCCCCTATACCAAAAGGTTTGGCCGCTTTTTTAATGTGCTCCACCGAACCTTCCTCTTCCACAATAAATGCATCAGTGGGCAGATTATCGTCTCCGGTTACGGCAATATACTTTTTGGTAATATTTTCCAGATGCTTCAGGTTCTTGCCTCCCTGTCCGATAATAAGCGCGGCAATAGTCGAATTTAATCTTACCAGAAAAGCTTTTTCCTTGCTCTCCTTGGCCAGCTTCCTTATTTTTCTCTCTACTTCCAGCCTCAGGGTTTCCTCGCTTTTCACATAACCCATACCCTTGCACTGGGGGCAAACCTTGCAGAGGGTTCCTACAATTCCATCGGAAACATTCTTCCTGGTCATCTCCACCAGTCCAAACTTTGAAAAATTCAATACCTCATTTTTTGTCCTGTCATTCTCCAGGCACTGATTAAACTTGTTCAATACTTTTCTTTTATCCTTTTCACTGGACATATCAATAAAATCAATAACTATAATTCCGCCGATGTCCCTTAGCCTCAGCTGGCTGGAAATGGCTTCAGCAGCCTCCAAGTTGGTCCTCAGGATAGTCTGGTTGGAATTCTTGCCAGAAGTATACTTTCCGGTATTAACATCTATGGATGTAAGACCTTCGCCATAATCAATTACTATAAATCCACCTGACTTAAGCCACACCTTTCTTTCCAGTGCGCTTTCAATAACTTCATTAACATTAAAAACTTCAAACAACTCATCGGGACCATTATGCACCACAATATCATTAAACTTGGACCCAATGCTCTTAATATAACGCTGGATTTCCCGCTTACTGTTCTTCTTATCCACGTATATAGTAGTAAATTCCTCACTGAATATGTCTCGTAAAAGCTTTATAACTATTGACTGCTCCTCTGACAACAGTGACGGTTTATTGGTTTTGGCTGCTCTCCTCTCGATACTTTTCCACATCCTAACCAGGTGCTTCAGGTCTTTCTTTAACTGATAATTAGTCCCATTTTTGGCCGCAGTCCTTACAATTAAACCAAAATCCTTGGGCTTTATTTCCGTGGCCAGAGACCTTAAGCGGTCCCTCTGTTCGCCCGGAAGCTTTCTGGATACCCCAATCCCGTCATTAAATGGAGCCAGCACCAGATACCTTCCCGGCAGGGAAACATAGGTGGTCAGCCTGGCCCCCTTGCTTTTCATGGGATCCTTGGTTACCTGTACCATTATATTCTGGTTGGGTTTCAATACGTGCTGAATTTTTTTTGGTTTTACCTCTCTGTCATCTACATCCAGGTCAAAATCTACTTCATTTACATACAGGAAAGCATTTCTGTCCACCCCTATATCTACAAATGCCGCATCCAGGCTGGGAAGAACATTTTTAACTTTTCCCATATATATGTTTCCTACCAGGGATTTCTTTATTTTACGGTCAAAATAAAGCTGAACCACCCGGCTTGATTCCAGGATAGCCACCCTGGTTTCGTTCTTATCAGAACTAACAAGCATTTCTTTCTTCAATTTCTTAATAAACTCCTTACTCAAATTACTTCCATGGGCAGCAGAAGTTTGCCTTCATCTGCTATAAACATCTCCTGTTTGACCACGGAATAAATATTTACATTATATTTTTCAGCAATACCTGTAAAATAATCATAGAAATAATTATATTTAAATATTGCATTATTTTTCTTTTTAAAGATTTTAACATAACCATACAAATTTAGTAGGTACAAATTATCATGAACCGGCTCTATGGCCAACTCATACAGGGTTTTGCCTATATCATCCACATCCTGAATATCATTGTTTAAGATTTCCTCCAGGCTGCAGCCACTCTCAGGCAGCTTTAGCTGGAAACGATACAGGACTATGCCAATATCTGCCATAAGGCTGCCAATCTTCCGGGTTATAGCCTTTGACTGCTGTACTTCAAGCTGCGGCTTTAACTGAGAATTCAGCTTGATTTTAAAATCCTCTGGGTCCATGCGCTCACTTAAGGCTGCATCACCATATTCGGCAACGCTCTCCACTCCCAGGGGGGTAGGATGGCTGAAACTCAGCCTGGGTTTGGGGTTAAAGCCCTGGCTGTACTCCAGATTTATTTGAGCCCTCTCCATGGCCCTGATTATAAAGCGGGTAATATCCAGGTGAGACAGATACTTAAATTCACCTGTTTTGGTAAACTTGAACCTGATCTGATTATTTTTCATAGCCCCCGGCTTTCCTGTATTGGCTTAATAAAAATTTTTTAGAAATCCCTATGTCCACCACATCCCAGGGAAGAATTTCCTGCAACCCGTAATGCCTGGAGGAGTAGAAATCCATACCCAGGTGACTGTTTTCAAACGCCTGCTGCCATAAACTGAAATCAAACACATCAGTCCAATTGTCAAATCTTGCACCCAGCCTCCATGCTTCTTCCACTGCATCAGCTACCCGGATATCACCCCTGGACATAACTGCTTCCAGCTTGCTTTTATTAAAATCATTCCAGTGAAGTTTTACTATTTTCCTGGGAAGCCTGCTGGCAATCATGGATATTTTTTCAGCCAATGCCTCCGGATGGTCCAGGGGTACCCACTGGAAGGGAGTAAAGGGTTTAGGTACCAGGGCATTTATGGAAACCGATACATTAAGCCTTCTATACTTCCTGGATCCCAGGGTTTTTCTACCGGTAGCAATTATGGTATTTATAAGCTGGCTGATAGCCGCTACATCATCCAGGCTTTCGAAAGGAAACCCTATCATAAAGTACAGCTTTATCTTCTCCCAGCCTTTAGAAAAGGCCAGCTCCGCACAGTCCAGCAGCTCCTGTTCGGACATCTTCTTCCCAATAATGTTCCTCATTCTCTGGCTGCCGGCTTCCGGGGCAAAAGTCAGACCGGTTTTCCTGCCGCTGCCTATCAGTTCCGCCAGCCCCAGGCCAAAACTGTCCATCCTGAGTGAGGGCAGAGAGATTGAAATCCTTCTGTCCCGGGCATAGCTGTTTAAGGGCCCCAGCAGCTTCTCCATATCCCGGTAGTCAGAACTGGATAAGGACAGCATGGAAACTTCATCATAACCTGTACCTTTTAAGCCCTCAATGGTATCCCTGGCCAGCATATCAGCATCCCTGGATCTTACCGGACGGTAAATATTACCGGCCTGGCAAAACCTGCAGCACCGGCTGCAGCCCCTCATAATTTCAACAGCAAAACGGTCATGCACCACCCTTATATTAGGTATGACCGGATTTTTTACTATAGGCCACCGGTCCAGGTCTTTAACTGTCCTCTTTTTTACCTTAATTTCGGGTTCAATACTTTTTATCTGGCCCCAGGGAAAATAATGTATGCTGTAAATTGAAGGCACATAAACTCCTTCAACCCGGGATAAATCTTTAAGCAGCAATTGTTTGCTCTGGCTGCCGGCCTTGTATTTCCTAATTCTTTCCAGTATCTCGGTTACAGCTTCTTCGGCCTCCCCTATAAACATAAAATCCAAAAATGGCGAAACCGGCTGGGGGTTAACTGTTGACGGACCACCGGCCGCAATCAGGGGCAGCCGCCTGTCCCTCTGGCCCGCCCTCAGTTCCAGCCCCGAAAGCTTGATCATATTGAGCATATTGGTATACAGCAACTCATGGGCCAGGCTAAACCCTATAAAATCAAATTTATCCAGAAAAATCCGGTTTTCCAGAGAAAACAGCCTGAAACCGTTTCCGGTTAAACTCTGTTCAAAATCCGCCCAGGGAGCAAAAACTCTTTCTGCATTAAAATAAGGGTAGCGGTTTATGATTTCATAAAGGATCTGTATGCCCAGATTAGGCATACCTACCTCGTATAGGTCCGGAAAGGCCAGAGCAGCCAGGACCATATCTTCCCTTTCCTTTATCTGCTGCAGGGTTTTGCTCTTTATTCCAACTTCATTGCCTATATACCTGCCCGGTTTCTGTATGCCTTCCAGGAGCAGCTGGAGCTGCTCAGGGGTTAAATGTTCCATAATTAATCAAATTCCTCATATGCTATTTGGTGATACTTTCTTAATTCCCTGCGCATATACACATTTTCTACCATAGCTATTCCTATAAACAGGCTGACCAGGTTGCTTCCGCCGTAGCTTAAGAAAGGCAGGGGAATACCTATAATGGGCATTATGCCCATAGTCATTCCGATGTTGATTATTATCTGGGACAGCAGTATAAAGGCAACCCCCGAGGCAATCAGCCGCCCAAAATGGTCAGTAGCATGATTGGCAACAATCAGGCACCGCCAAACCACTACCGCCAGGGCTATTATTACCAGAAATCCTCCCACAAATCCCATCTCTTCTCCAATAACCGAGAATATAAAATCAGTCTGGTGTTCGGGAACATAGCTCAGGTTAGTCTGCTTGCCCAGAAAAAGTCCCTTGCCCCATATCTCCCCGGACCCTATAGCCAGTTTTGACTGGTAAAGATTGTAGCCTACTCCGCCAGTCTGTATGTCCGGCTTTATAAATACCAGGATCCTGTCCAGCTGATACTCCTTTATAATCCCCGTGCTTACCCCTATAGCAACTCCTCCGGCACTTGCCCCCAGCAATCCTATAAGGTATAAGAGATTGGCTCCCGATATAAACAGCATTCCCACATAAGTTAAGAAAAAAATCAGGGCAGTTCCCAGATCATTTTGAAGTATTACCATGCCTATACAGGATAGCGCCACTACCATAGACAGCATGACTTTCTTAAAGCCCACCCTGTTTTCTTTTTCGCTTTTGCGCCTGGAAAAAACCGCAGCTACAGCCAGCACCATAAGCACCTTGGATATCTCTGAAGTCTGGAAAGAGGAAAAACCCAGATCTATCCAGCTCTTGGAACCGTTGACTTCATATCCGAAGGCCAGCACTACCCCCAGTAAAGCAAGATTAAGTATGAATATGGCTGCCCACCAATTCCTGTATTTTCTGTAATCTATCAGCTGCATCACCCAGAATATAATAAAACCGGCAGCTACGAAGTAGGCCTGCTTTTTTAAGAAGTATGCCGGATCAGTTATCCCTCCCGGAAGGCTGTACCGGGTAGCAGAATAAATTATTAACAGCCCGAAACAGGAAAGGGCAAGCACGGTCAAAAAGAGGATAATATCAAACTTCAATATCTTCCTGTTTTCCATTTTATTTAATTGTTTTTCTTCAAACTCAAGCATCGCCATTATCCAGGTTAAATAAATAACTATAAATATCTTTGACCAGAGGTGCCGCAGCGCTGGATCCTCCGCCTGCTTCCTCCAGCATGGCTACCACCACATATTTGGGGTTATCCAGGGGGGCATAGCTGGCAAACCATGCAAAATCCTGCCTGCCGGCAAATTCAGCAGTTCCGGTTTTTCCGGCAATAGGGATCCGGTCCAAAGGAAAGCCTAAAAACCGGTAAGCTGCCGTACCCTCACTTACTACCAGATCCAAACCTGTTTCTATCATATCCACATAATTTTCATTTAATTCTATGGTACGGTCAAGGTTGGTATCCACATTAAGGAAAGCATCTCCGGTATAATCCTTGATGTCCTTCAACAGGTGTACCTCCTGATAACTTCCCCGGTTGGCCAGTATCATATAAGACTGGGCCAACTGCAGCGGAGATACCAGCAAATCCCCCTGGCCGATAGACATGTTAACCGTATCCCCGGGGTACCATACCGTTTTTTCCACCTGACCCTTAAAATATTCTTTCTTCCACTCCCGGTCCGGAACTACTCCCGCATCTTCATAGGGCAGGTCTACGCCGGTCTTGGAACCAAACCCAAAAAGCCTGGAATATTTTTGAAGCAGCTCTTCTTCATTATTGTGTTTGGAAAATAATCGCAGGCCGATTTCATAAAAAAAACTGTCACATGAATTTTTAATCCCTCCGTAAATATTTAGGCTTCCATGCCCGCTCCTATTCCAGCAAAGTTTGGGAAAGCTCCTTCCCAGACCATACCAGGTTCCGGTACAGGTAACCCTGCTGTTTTCATCTATTACCTCCTCTGCCAGTCCGGCATAGGAGGTAACTATCTTAAATACTGAACCCGGAGGATAACCCATAACCGAGCGGTTATTTAAGGGGTAGACATTTTCAGGGTCATTAAGATAAGCCCAATCGCGGCTGGATATTCCCCCTATAAATACTTCCGGATCATAAGTGGGGTAACTGGCCATAGACAGCACTTCCCCGGTGTCCGCCTCCAGAATCACTACCGACCCGCCGGTTACCTTGAAAGTTTCTTCAGAACCTTTCTCTACTTCCTTAAGCCTTATGTCCTCAATAGCCTGGTGCAGGTATTCCTCTACCTTGCGCTGTAATTCTATATCCAGGGTAAGGTAAATATCATTTCCGGGTATATAATCAATTTTTTCCACAGTGCTGACCGGCCTGCCCAGAGGATCAACCTCATAGGTAACCTTGCCCTTTACCCCTTTAAGAACCGGTTCATAGTACTGCTCAATGCCGCTGATGCCTATCTGGTCTCCGCCTTCATATTTATCCTTATACTGCTCGGAGGATAATTTTTCTTCATCAATTTCACCGGTATAGCCCAGTATATGGGATGCCAGAAAATCAAAATTATATTCCCTTTTAAATACATCAATAATTTCTACCCCGGGGAGATTCTCCAGATTTTCCTTAAATACAATCAGGGTTTCATTATCAATATCCTGGGCCAGGATGATTCTTTCCAGATAGGATATATTGGTTTCCTGCAGCTTCTTAACCAGCTGGTCGTAGCCGATTTCCAGGTTGGAACTCAGAAACTTCAGGGTATCCTCGCTGGCCAGGACTGACCTGGGCTCTACCGCTACTGCCTGCACCGGTACACTTTTAACCAGCAGTTCACCGTTACGGTCATATATATTACCCCTGGGGGCAGCAACAGTCTGGGACCTTATAATGTTTTCCTGGGCCTCCTGGGCCAGAACCTCTCCGCTCATAACCTGCAGGTAATAAAGCCTCAACACCAGCACCACCATTGCTGCTGCCAAAAAATATATTACTGCTTTAAGCCTCTTCCCTGCTCTTGAATCCAAAAATCCACCTCTTTTGTTGCCCCAGATTAAACAGGGGGAAAATTAACAATAGCAAAAGTATGCTATAAATTGGTTTTATTATCATTTCCTTACCCAGCTGCACAATATCCAGTCCGTAATTAAACAAATAGTGCAGCATGGCTTCCATAACCAGATTCACCTCGGTTATACAGAACACAATAAGCAACAGCACCGGGAGCCTCCTCTTTATGCCCATCTCCACCAGCCGGGCGGCTATAAAAGCATTAAGCGCATAAATTAAAGCATTAATGCCCACAATATTGCCAGCCATAAAATCCAGCAGGAGCCCAAATACAAAGCCATAAATTATCCCGTAATAGTAACCATCCACAACAGCCACACTAATTATGCAGATCATCAAAAGATCCAGATTTATGGAATAAAATTTCAGCTGCTCGGCAAAAGTAACCTGCACCAGAAGGGCCAGGATTACCATTATAAAATGAATGATTTTGGTAAAAATCTTCATATCTATTTCCTGCCTTTTATTACCATTACATAATCCAGGCTCTTTAAATCAGCAAAAGGTTCTATTTCAATCTGCTTATAGGCATCGCCGATATTATCTGAAATCTGGCTCACCCTGCCTATCAATAACTCTTGGGGAAAATCCTGACTGAATTCGGAACTTATAACGATATCCCCATTATATACATATTCATCCCTGGGGATATAATTTAACTGCACCCTTTTATCCGGGCTGCCTTCAGCCACCCCCAGACTCCTGGAAGTAAGGATCCTGGCTCCAATACTGCTGCCGGGGTCATTGATAAGCCTGACCCTGCAGCTTCTGTCTCCGGCAAGAATCACCTTGCCCGCCAGGCCGCTTTCAGTGATAACTGCCATGCCCTCTTCCACTCCCTGAAGCTTTCCGGCATTAAGAGTAACCTCAGACTGCCACTTGCTCTGATAAAAACCAACAACTCTGGCTGCCTGCAGGTCCAGCTGTTCCCTCAGCTCCATTTCCAGCATCGACCTGAGAGCATTATTTTCTATCCGTAAATTTATTTCCCCGGTGTAGCCCTGCCTCAGCTCCTGATTCTCCTGCTGCAGGTCCAGATACTTGTCCCTGAGGTTAATATAATCCCTTATGCTGTTAAAAAACCCGGCTACCGGTGAAAAAAAAGTAAACAGCTTTTCCTGTATGGGGATGAAAAAATCAGTGACCGCCACCTTTCCCGACTTAATAAAACCTGAATCCCTAAATGATGCGGTAGCCACTATTATGCAGAGTATAATAATTATGCCAAGGACAATAATGTTTCTAAATCTTTTATTAAAAAAACCCATTAAACATGGCACCAAGATTATGGTTTTGAATACTTAAGGTACTGTTTGAGCCTGGAAAAATCTTCAACGCATTTACCAGCACCTATAGCTACCGATGCCAGGGGATTCTCAGCCTGGTATACGGGGCAATGGGTCTCCCTGCTTATCCTCTCGGTAAGGCCTTTAAGCATTGAACCACCTCCGGTAAGCACAATACCCCTTTTCATAATATCAGAGGATAGCTCGGGAGGAGTACTGTCTAAAACCTCGATAACCGCATTTACTATATCATTTACCGCTTTCTCCAGAGCCTTCCTTATCTGCTGGCTGGTAACTATGATAGTCTTGGGCAGCCCGGTTACCAGATCCCTGCCGTTTACCTCCATCTTCTCTTCGTTTTCCAGAGGAAAGGCGGAGCCTATTTCCATCTTGAGCTTCTCTGCCGTTCTTTCCCCTAACAGGAGATTGTGCTCTTTCTTAAGGTAATAGGTTATATCTTCATCCATTTCATTTCCACCAATCCTAAGAGACTGGCTCACCACTATGCCCCCCAGGGAAATAACTGCCACCTCCGAAGTTCCTCCACCAATATCTACTATCATGCTCCCGGTGGGCTCATCTATGGGCAATCCTGCCCCTATGGCTGCCGCCAGGGGCTCTTCTATGATATAAGCAGCTCTGGCACCAGCCTGTTCGGTAGCTTCCACTACCGCCTTCTTTTCTACCGGAGTAATACCGGAAGGCACGCAAATTACTATCCTGGGCCTGGCTATTCCAATATTTTTATGCACTCTCTGTATAAAATACCTTAACATTTTTTCCGTGGTCTCAAAGTCAGCAATTACCCCGTCCCTTAAGGGCCGGATAGCCACTATATGGCTGGGGGTCCTTCCCACCATTCTCTTTGCTTCCTTGCCTACTGCCAGTATGCGGGAATTGTTTTTATCTATGGCCACTATGGATGGCTCATCCAGCACTACTCCCTTGCCCTTAACATAGACCAGGGTGTTGGCTGTACCCAGGTCAATTCCCATATCTTTTCCTATTACATTAAGAAAGAATTCAAACATTAAAAACTCCTTATCTTTCACCTAAGATATTATAATTCATATCCTTTAACATATCTATAAACCTGGCCACCGGAAGGCCCATAACATTATAAAAGCAGCCTTCTATTCTTTTAACCAGCAAGGCTCCCCGGCCTCCTATATTATAAGCTCCTGCCTTATCCAGCACCTGTTCGGATTTTAGATAGCTGTTTATTTCCACCGGCCCCAGCTTGCGGAATTCCACTGTAGTTATTTCCGAACCAGTCCTCTTCTGACCGCTTTCCATATCTATCATGCATACCCCGGTTAATACCTTATGGGTACGCCCGCTTAATTTTTCCAGAAACTGGGCCGCCTGCTCCTGGTGGGCAGGTTTACCCAAAAAGCTTCCGGCAAAATATACCAGAGTATCAAATCCACAGACTATACCCTTCCTGCCCTTTATCTTCTCTGCCGCAAAACGGGCTTTGCTCTCGCTGTTGTCCTCTACCGCCCGGTAAGGATTGCCGGAATTTTTTTCCTCTACCCCTTCAGGTTTTATTATATCAAACTTTAAACCCATTATCTTCAGAATGGACTGCCGCCGGGGCGAGGTGGAAGCCAGTATTATTTTTTTATTTTCTTCTTCCCACATCTGCCAATAAAAAGGCCAGCAATATTCCAATAATAGCACCCAGAGTTACATTAACATGAATGCTAAAGCTAACATCAAACAGGTAGAGATTCAGGCTCAGGGAATCGGTACCCACCTTAAGGCCCTTATCCAGTATAGGTATGGTTTCCCTCAAAACGTGTCCCAATATGGCCCCTATTACTCCACCAGCCAGCACTATTAAAAATACTATTTTTCCTCTTCTCTTTCCCATAAAATCCTGCCCTGCTATTCCTTAATTTTTCTATTAACCAAAAAACAATTTAATTTCTCTCTCCGCGCTCTTCACCGAATCCGAGCCATGAATCACATTTATGGTAACATCTTCTCCATAGTCACCCCTTATGGTTCCCTTTTCTGCCTTGGTTGAATCAGTACAACCCATCAGTTTCCTGGCCCTGACGATGGCATCCACCCTGCTTACCACCATAACCACACATTTATACGAAGTTACATAATTAATCAGCCTGTCGAAATAAGGTCTCCCCTCATGTTCTGCATAATGAGAACAAGCCAGCTTTTTTTCCACTTCCATCATCTTGAGTTTCTCTATCAAAAACCCCGCCTTTTCAAACCGGGAAATTATCTCTCCTATCAGTTTTTTCCTTACCGCATCAGGTTTGATAATAATCAGGGTTTTTTCCTTTTTCATTTGGTTGGCCCCGCAACCAAATTTACAATCGCTGCAATCCGACATCTATTCCTCCAAATTATTGTGATATTTTACAATACGGACATACCTTCCAATCAAGCTCTAGAGGTTTGCCGCAATTTATGCATGAATTTTTAAGCTTCTTCCGGCAGTAGGGACATATAAGGAAATCATCCTTTACCTGTTTGCTGCAGGCCGGGCACCTGCTGACTTCCGAACTTAACTGTCTGTCCATTTTCCTTATTTCCAGCTCTCTCTCCAGCACATCGTCAATATACTCGGGCGGCCTGAGGATCAAATAAATGATTAGGCCCAGATAATTGAGAACCAGCACCACCACTGCCCAGAAAATGGCACTGGTATTTCGAAGCCTGGCATCCCGGTAAGTCCAGTAAACAAAAGCCAGCCATATAATAATTAATATAAATATGATCCCCCTTATAAGGTAACCCCATATAGGAAGCTTAAAAAAAGCAATTATATTATTGAGATACTCAAATAAGTCCATAAATCCTCCAAGAACAAGAGTTTTAAAATTATAAAATAGGCTCCAAATTAGTTATTGAACCAGTAATGCATATAATATCATCTAAATCAGAAATTTTTAAAGCAAAATTTAAGGAATTTACTATATTATCTATCTTATACACCGGTAAACCATCCAGGCCTCTTTCCCTCAAACCGGAAATTACTGCCTCCTCCAGTAGATCGATATCCAGGCTTCTGCTGGAGCCACTGGAGGTTATTATCAAAATATCTGCAACCTGGATAATCTCCTCCACCATTTCCCGGTAATCCTTATCCTCCAAAACCGCAAAGATAATAACCTTCTTTTTCCGGGGAAAATACTCCCTTAAATTGGTACATAACCATTTTATACCTTCCGGATTGTGTGATGCATCTGCTATCACTTCCGGATCTTTTCTAATAATTTCAAATCTTCCCTTAACTTTAAGGCTGCTGAGGGATTTTTTCAACCTTTCTTCATCCAGTTTTTCCTCTCCCAGATACAGCTCCGATAAAACTACTGCCAGGGCCATGTTTTTTACCTGGTACTGGCCTTTAAGAACAAGTTTTAGCCGGTCATAATTTGCCTTTAGGCCTTTCATGTCCACTGACCAGCTGTCTGTATCCTGGTCCCAGAAATGATTAAAATCAAAATCCTTCCTGTAGGCCAAAACCCGGCCTCCTGCTTCCGATGCCTTGTTTTTTAGAACATCAATTACCTGTTTATCTTCTGATGTGGTAGCGGCCACTGCTCCCTGCTTTAACACTTCTGCCTTCTCCACAGCAATCTCTTCAACACTGTTTCCTAAAATACTGGTATGTTCCAGGCTTACCCCGGTCAGTCCCACTACCCTGGAATAAACTGCATTGGTTGCATCCCAGCGGCCCCCCATTCCTGCTTCCAGCACCATAACCTGCAGACCAAAATTTTTGGCCATTAAAAAGCCCATGCCTGCAATTATTTCAAACTGGGTCATATTACCGTTCAGGTCTAAACCATTTACCCGCTGAACGAAAGTATAAATCTCTTCAAACAGACCGGCAAATTCTTCCCGAGTGATGTCCCCGCCGTTGTACCAGAACCTCTCGGTATAATCCTTAATATGGGGAGAGATATGGTAACCACAGTCTATCCCCTGCCCGTACAGTATGGCTGCTGTCATCCTGGTGGTTGAGGTTTTGCCATTGCTTCCTACTATATGGATAAAATCAATGCCCTCCTGGGGGTTATCCATAACCTGCAGCAACTTTTTGATCCTTACCAGGCTGGGCTTGATGCCAAATACAAGACACCGGTCAAGGTATTGGACTGCATCGCTATAATCCACTTTGCCCTACCTTTTAATATTTTTCATTCTTTCCAACTGCCGGGAAAGTATGTTCAGCTTCCGGTTAAACTGGTCTACCTTATCCTTTTCCTTCTGTACTATGTTTTCCGGCGCTTTGTTTAAAAACTGGGGATTGGTCATTTTTTTACTGCTTTTTTCAAGCAACTGGTTTGCCTTTCTGTATTCTTCCTGCAATCTTCTAATCTCCAGATCAATATCCACTACATCCAGTATATAGATAAATATATCTATATCCCGGTAAGCAGTTTTAATATACCCCTTCTGGTCTTCCATAGCACCAAAGTCCAGGCTATCCAGCTTGGCCAGATTTTTTAAATAATCCTGATTGGACTCAAAAAGCTGGCGGTGGCCGCCGCTCAAGTTTACCTTTATTTTAGCGGCAGGGTTTATCTTTAGCTCCGAACGAACTTTTCTTATCTGGCTAATAACTCCAAAAATTTCTTCTGTTTCCTCCTCTGCTTCCGGATAAATATTCTTATCCGGATAGGGATAGTCCTTAACCATCAGGCTCTCTCCCTCATGGGGGATATTCTGCCAAATATTTTCACTTACATGGGGCATAAAAGGATGAAGCAGCCTCAAATACTGTTCCAGCACGTACCACAACAGGTAAAGGGCAGTTTTTTTATCCGAGCTGTCTTCCGAATAATAAATGCGCACCTTGCTGGCTTCAATATACCAGTCGCAGTAATCGCTCCAGAAAAAATTATAAAGAATCCTGCTGGCATAAGAAAAATTATAGCGGCTGAGATAACGGCTGATGCCTTTTGTGGTCTTGTTTAACCTGGTAAGTATCCATTTATCCCAGAGGTTTAAATTAAGCTGGTCAAAATCAATATCTATGACGCTTTCATCTATATTGGATATAACAAATTTGGAGGCATTCCACAGCTTATTGGCAAAATTTCTTGTTCCTTCAATCTTGTCCTCGCCCAGCATCAAATTTTTACCGGGGGTGGTAAGAGAACACAGGGTAAATCTCAGTACATCCGCGCCATGCTCTTCTATAATATCCATGGGGTCCACCACGTTGCCCTTGGATTTGCTCATCTTCTGGCCCGATTCATCATTTACCAGGGGATTTATAAATACCTGTTTAAAGGGCACTTCTTTCATAAAATAAAGGCTCATCATAATCATTCTGGCTACCCAGAAAAATATGATGTCATGGGCGGTTACCAGCACTTTGGTGGGGAAAAAATACTTCAGTTCCGGGGTATCCTCCGGCCAGCCGGCAGAAGCAAAAGGCCATAGACAGGAACTAAACCAGGTATCCAGTACATCATCATCCTGGTAGATATCGCTGCTGCTGCACTGGGTACAGTGTTCGGGTGCATTTTCTGCCACCATCATCTGTCCACATTGCCTGCAGTACCATACCGGAATGCGGTGGCCCCACCATAACTGCCTGGATATACACCAGTCCCTGATGTTTTCCATCCAGTTAAAATAAATCTTTTCCCATTTTTTGGGTATTATTTTAATTCTGCCCTGGCGTACCGCTTCCATGGCCGGCTCAGCCAGTCTTTTCATGGAAACAAACCACTGCATGGATATCCTGGGCTCCACTACGGTGTCGCAACGGGAACACTTCCCTGTGCTGGAAACATGTTCCCTTTTATTTTCCAGAAAGCCCATCTTTTCCAAATCATTAACTATAGCTTCCCTGGCCTTGAACCGGTCCATCCCCTGATATTTACCGCCGTTCTGGTTTATGGTAGCATCCGGGTTAAAAATATTGATTTTTTTGAGCTGGTGGCGGTTGCCCATTTCAAAGTCATTGGGGTCATGGGCAGGAGTAACCTTCACCGCTCCTGTTCCAAAATCAGGGTCCACAAAATCATCTTCTATTACCGGGATTACCCTGCCTGCCAGGGGAAGATAAACTTTCTTTCCCGCATAGCCTTTATATCTTTTATCCCCGGGGTTTACAGCCACTGCAGTATCCCCCAGCATGGTTTCCGGCCTGGTGGTAGATACTACTATAAATTCATCCTGGACAGGATTGCCCTGCTCATCTGCAAGGGGATATTTTATATCCCAGAGATACCCCTTTTTCTCTATATGCTCCACTTCAATGTCTGAAACCGCAGTTGAGCATCGTGGACACCAGTTAACCATATAATTTCCCCGGTATATAAGGTTGTCCTTATATAGAATATTAAATTCCCTGGTAACTGCTTTTACATACTCATCATCAAAAGTAAACCTCTGCCTGGGCCAGTCACAGGAACAACCCAGCCTTTTAAGCTGGTAAATTATTCTATCCCCATATTCCTGTTTCCACTTCCAGACCTCTTCTATAAACTTTTCCCTTCCCAGCTCATGCCTGCTGGTACCTTTTTCTTCCAGATGCCTTTCCACTACATTCTGGGTGGCAATACCTGCATGGTCAACACCTGGGGTCCAGCTGGCATTAAAGCCGGACATGCGCTTATAGCGTATAATTACATCCTGTAAACTATTGTTTAAGGCATGACCAATATGCAGCTTGCCGGTAACATTGGGGGGCGGTATCACCATACAGAAGGGAGTCCGGTCAAAATCTACTTCAGCATGAAAGTAGCCCTCCTTTTCCCAAAAACCGTATATATCCTTTTCAAAAGCGGCAGGGTTGTAGCTTCCCTCTATTTTACTAAACATGCTAAGCCAATTTCTCTTTACTTTTTACAGCCTGCTCTTGCTGCTTGATAACCTTGGGTGCTACTTTCTTTTCTATAACCTTGGCATCTATGATGCATTTTTTAGCATCATTCTCATCAGGGATGCTAAACATTATATCCATCATGGTGTCTTCCATTATAGACCTCAGTCCCCTGGCTCCAGTACCCCTGGCCATGGAAAGCATGGCTATGGCCCGGAGGGCTTTATCCTCTATAATCAATTCCACATTATCCATTTCAAACATCTTCTTATACTGTTTTACCAGAGCATTCTTTGGTTCAGTAAGTATCCTCACCAGGTCTTCCTGATTTAGATTGGAAAGAGTGGCCATAACCGGCAGTCTGCCAACCAGCTCGGGAATCAAACCAAACTTTAAAAGGTCTTCAGGCATAGCCTGGGGAAGCAGCCAGTCAATCTTTTCTTTCTTTCCCGGTATTTCCTCGGATACAAAACCTATACTCTTTTTATTAACTCTGCGCTCAATTATCTTTTCTAAACCGGCAAAAGAGCCGCCGCATACAAACAGGATGTTGCTGGTATTAATCTGTATAAAATCCTGCTGGGGATGTTTCCTTCCGCCATGAGGAGGAACATTGGCCTCTGTGCCTTCCAGTATTTTCAATAAAGCCTGCTGCACCCCTTCGCCGGATACATCCCTGGTAATGGAAGGATTGTCAGATTTTCTGCTAATCTTGTCAATCTCATCTATATATATTATGCCTGTTTCTGCTTTCTTTATATCAAAATCTGCAGCCTGTATAAGTTTGAGCAGAATGTTTTCCACATCTTCACCCACATAACCCGCTTCGGTCAGCGCGGTAGCATCGGCGATACAGAAAGGAACATTGAGAATGCGGGCCAGCGTCTGGGCCAATAAGGTTTTCCCGCATCCGGTAGGGCCCATAAGTACTATATTGCTTTTCTGCAGCTCAACCTCATCTTTTTTAGCGCTATCGCCGTATTTGATCCTTTTGTAATGATTGTACACAGCTACTGAAAGTATCTTTTTAGCAGCATCCTGACCAATAACATAATCATTTAATGTCGAATATATTTCACTGGGCTTGGGCAGGTTTTTAAAATCAAGCTCCTGCTGTTCTCCCAGCTCTTCTTCCAGTATTTCATTGCAAAGCCCTATACATTCATCACAAACATAAACACCAGGACCGGCAATAAGCTTCTTTACCTGATTCTGAGGTTTACCACAAAACGAGCATTTCAGGAAATTACCCCTTTTGTCATTTTTATCCAATATCAAACACTTCCTTCTATAATTTTATTTCTTATATATTACCTGGTCTATTATGCCGTATTTTTTTGCATCTTCAGCAATAAGTATAAAGTCTCTCTCGGTATCCTTTTCCACCTTCTTGATATCCTGCCCGGTATGTTTGGAAATTATATCATTGAGCAGGCTTCTTATCCTTACCATCTCTCTGGTATGTATCTCCACATCCATAGTGGTTCCGGTTACTCCTCCTGAAGGCTGGTGCAGTAGAACCCTGGAATTGGGCAATGAAAATCTCTTACCCTTTTCTCCGGCCAGAAGAAGCACTGCTGCTGCACTGGCCGCCTGGCCAATACATATAGTGGATACCGGCGATTTTATAAACTGCATGGTATCATACATAGCCAATGCAGAAGTAACCATCCCTCCCGGACTGTTTATGTAAAGCTGTATATCCTTTTCAGGATCTTCAGCTTCCAGGTGAAGGAGCTGGGCCATTACCAGATTGGCCACATTATCATCTATGGCTACACCCAGGAAAATAATTCTTTCCTTCAGCAGCCTGGAATAAATATCAAAAGATCTCTCACCACGGTTGGTTTGCTCTACAACCATGGGGACTAGATAACTATTTTTCATATATATCACACTTCCTTATTTTTGATTCGGAGTCCAAAGCTTTTTCTCCTGTTTGCCCTCCTGGCTCTCCGGTGTTATCACTTTTTTTGCGGGCTCTTCTTCCTGGTCTACTACCTTGGCACTGTTAATCAGCTTATCTATAAGGTTCTTTCTCCTTACAGAGCTGGCAAGGTTTTCTTTACCCTCGGGAGTCTGAAGATAGTTTTCGATTTTTTTCTTCTCTTCTTCCTTCTTATAGTTGGAGATAATCTGCTCAGCTTCCTTGTTTATATCCTCTTCTGCGGGTTCAATTTTATCCTTCTCCGTTTTCTCCAGAGCTTTAAACAACAGATATTGTTTAATTTCTATCTCTGCCCTTTGCTTAAACTGCTGTTCCAGTACCGATTCGTCCATACCGGTAGCCTGGAGGTAGTTCTTCTTATTTATATTCTGGGTCTTTAAGCTATTATCAAACTCCTTTTTCATTTGCTCGGTTCTGTTCTGCACCATCGCTGCAGGAGCCTTGATATCAGCTTTCTCTATCAGCTGGTCTATTATCTTGCCCAGTATTTCTTCTCTTCTACCCTGTTCCTTCTGCTGGGAAAGGTCTTCTTTTACATCTTTTTCGAACTCTTCCCTGCTCTCATAATCTCCAACATCCTTTAGAAAATCCTTGTCTATTTCCGGGATTATTTTCTTCTTTATTTCCTTCAGTTTGACCTTAAATTCAGCTTTTTTGCCCGCGAGGTCATCCCTCTTAATGTTCTGGGGTAAGGTAAAATCTATTGTTTTTTCCTCCCCTTTCTTCATCCCCACTATAGCCTTTTCAAATTCAGGGGTAAGGGTTTTGGACCCGATTTCCAGCACAAAGTCCTCAGATTTACCGTCTTCCAGAGCCTTTCCGTCTACTTTTCCTTCAAAATCTATGGTAACAAAGTCACCTTCCTGGGCTTCTTTGTCCTCATCTACCGGCTCCAGTGAAGAATACTTATCTCTTACCCTGTCTATATAATTATCTATTTCTTCCTGGCTGACTTCTGCGGGTTTTGCTCCTACTTCAACCTTGGTGTAATCAGGAGCTTTTATCTCCGGCTCTACAGGCACGGTAAGCTCAACCCCCAATGGTTTCCCCTCGGTAATCTCCTTAAATTTTACCTGGGGATAATCAATAGGGTTAATATCTGCATTATCTATTACCTGCGGATATAGCTCTGAAAGAGCTATACTGGCTGCTTCATTAAATACATACTGTTTTCCGAAGTTGGTATCTATAACCTGATAGGGTACCTTCCCTTTTCTGAAGCCCGGAATATTAGCTTTTTGGGATATCTTTTTGTAAGCTTTCCCTACAGCCTTGTTAAAATACTTGTTTTGTATCTCCAGGTCAAGTTTTACCTTGTCCTTTTCCTTTGTAACATCTAATATTTTGTAATCCAACTAAAAGCGCCTCCTGCCTTTTTCGTCCTATTTACATTAAAAAATACATTATAATAAAAAATAAATAAAATACAAACTGCGGACATTTATGTCAAGGGGCAAATTTAGGTACATATAGCTATCAAAGATGCTTAAGGGCCAAATATCCTGGGGATTTGCTCTATTCTATCATAACCCCATTCCAGGGAAGGTTCCACCGAACTGCCTTCCTGGTGTTCGTTAAAAGTAGCAATGGTTACCTGGGTCAAACCAGGGGATATATTAACCGGATCCAGGAATGCTTTTATTACCTCCAGCTGATAGCCAAACTCGGGGCCAGTGCCTTCCAGGGGAGCAACAGTTATCCTTTCGCTGCTAAGGGACCGGTCATCATATGCCGGGATCCCGGCAGGAATAAAATCAGTACCTGACAGGCTGGCGGCAGTTTTCCACACCATATACAGCATTTTGAGCCGCTCAGCAAATTCAGCGGTATTCTGGGGCCTGCCCGCATAGGCACTGTAGCAGGAAACTGCATCAAAAGTGCTTGCCTGGCCCAGCTTGTAGTTCCAGAAAACCGCATCCCCAACCAGGTACACCTGGTACCCCTTATCAGCCAGGTCCTGCCTGACTGTATCTATAACCTGCTTATAGGGTCCGGTAAAATCCCTGGTAACATAAATCCAGAGCACCGGCCTGCCGGCTATTTTAAAATAATTGTCAGAATCAAAATAGGTGTCTGCAATATGGTTCATATCATCTATAAAGGTGCTGGCAATTTTTTCCTGGTTAAAGTCATAAGGAGGCGATAGAAAACCCACGCTCTCAAACCTGAGCCTTGAATCATACATCAGGCATATTTTGGTTTGCCCCAAATCTGCCTCAAGTATGCCCTGGGTAATGGTATCATCAAACTGGGGAAGGTACTCAACCTTTAGCACATCTATACCAAAATTGTTGAACCATTCAATATGTTTATTGATTGCCTCCTGGTCCAGGCTGTGGTAAAAACCAAGCACCGGCTGGTTGGAATACCCGCGCTCCCATTGCTGGGGGCCATGCCAGGTATAGTAATCGCAATACACCACAGTATCTTTGGAGCCTGCATCCGGATAGACCCGCTGCTGATAGGCCTGATTTAGAAAGGTATATGCCGGGTACAAAAACTTCCCAACTGCATAATACCTGCTCTCCAGCACATACAATCCCAGCAAAACTGCCGCCAGCACGGCGATAACCGCCGCAATCAGGATAATCCTCTTAAGCCAAGTTTTCATAATAAAAAGTTTAGATTTACTCTATTTTACTGTTTATGGTATTAAATTATCCAGTCCTTTAGGTTTGCTGTGTGGTGCGAGAGAGGGGATTTGAACCCCTACAGGTGTTACCCCACTAGATCCTAAGTCTAGCGCGTCTGCCAATTCCGCCACTCTCGCAAAAAAATGGTGAGCCGTACAGGGATCGAACCTGTGACACCCGGATTAAGAGTCCGGTGCTCTACCAGCTGAGCTAACGGCCCACTTGCCAGAGGTACATTATAGGAAACAAATGGTTAAAAAACAATATTTGGCACGCCTGGAGGGATTCGAACCCCCGACCAGCGGATTCGAAGTCCGATGCTCTATCCAGCTGAGCTACAGGCGCTTAATTTAAAAAATATTTGGGGTGAGAAACGGGATTCGAACCCGCGGCCCCAGGAACCACAATCCTGTGCTCTACCAGCTGAGCTATTCTCACCATAAGCTTATATTATATTATTTTGTCAAATATTAAAACCATTTTAGTGGCGCGCTTGGAGGGATTCGAACCCCCGACCTACGGATTAGAAGTCCGTTGCTCTATCCAGCTGAGCTACAAGCGCAACAAGGCAAACACCCCTCGATTTGGTCCAAGCCAGACATTACTTTAATTAATATTAAAAAATAAGTCAAGAAACCCAGCATTGTAGGATTTAAGGGGAATTTACAGCCAGAAAACGTCCGGCCAGAACCCTGGCTTCCATTACTTTAAACCCTACAGTTTTGAAGCCTATAAGGCGGGTTTGCCCCCTGGTGTCCATCTCTACTATTTCCGGTAGGTTGCTCTTTTTATAGCTGCATAATACCTTGATGTTTATATTTCCTTTCAGTGGCTTTTTGTATCTATCCAGAACACTCGGCAACAGCATTTCTCCATTATTGCCCTGAATAGTCTTTACCTCCAGGCTCATATTGTCCTGTACCCAGTCAGGAGCAACAAATCTCAACAGGCAATCACGGTAAGCCATAACCGCCTGCCTGCCTATTGGTATTTGCAGCTTTCCGGTAACCTGGTAAAAATCCACAACACAGACGCTCATCTGGTTCATCCCACTTATATCTGCCTCAATTATTCCACCGGCAGCTGTGGCATCCCTTATTATTACCCATTTTCCTTCTTCACTACTCCAGTAGGTTAGCAGGGGATTTACAGCATCCTGGCTGTATTTCAGGCTTAGATGGAAATCCCCGGAAATCTGGTTAAAGGACAGGCGGTATATTTCGCTGGCATAATTAAGGTTACCGGCTAATTCAAATTTACTTTTATCCTTAACAGTTTCACATTCTATTCCTGCTTCCCGGTCCCGGCATTTCTGGTCAAAGGCTACCTTTATCTTGCCCTGTTTCAGAGCAACCTCCTGTTTTCCGTAAAGGTTGCCTTTCCGGTTGTATTCAGTTGTTCTAATTTCGTCTGCTGGTTTGCCCTCCTTGTTTTCCTCAACTCCTTTTTCAACCTTATCTACCGGAGGCGGTGCGGAAGATGGGGAAGAGGCGCTTTTAGCTGCTGCCCGGATAGTTACTGTATCTGATCTTACAGCCTCCCCATATTCAAAACCGTCATGGAGCTCAACTGATACCTCCCAGTTCTGCCCTTCCCGGGTTTGAGAACTCTCTATTTCCCGCAAGCCGTTTAAGCTCTCTACCAGGCTGCCGTCTCTGTACCACTTTATGCGGGTATCGCCCTGGCTGTCCCCGTCAGCATCACTATACTGGTAAGACAGGCTCAAATTATCTCCGGTTTGGGGGGAAGCTGGTTCGATATTTAGAGATAGAAGAGAGGGACCTGTATTTATTATATCTACATTGGCTGTAGTTACTGTTTCTCCAGTATCGGTACCGTCTGAAGGAGTAATGGTTGCATACCAGCTCTGTCCCTTCCGGGTTTGTTCACCAGGTACCTGTATAAGGTCATTGAGATCTTCAACCCAAGTGCCGTCCCTGTACCACCTGATGCTGGTTCCACTCTCTTCATTTCCGCCGGGGTGGTGAAAGTCATAGCTAACTTTGAGCGGGTCCTGGGTTCCGGGGCTCCCGGGGCAGACAGCTGCATTGTCTACATAGGGTGGTGTATTAACAATAGTTACAGTTCCTGATTCATACAGGCTGCCCCAATCCTGGCCATCGCCCGGTTTTACGGTAACTTTCCATTGCTGGTCTTTATCTGTGGCTTCCGCGGGTATCTGCATCAAGTCATTATAGTCTGAAACCAGGGTGCCGTCCCTGTACCACCTTATTTCCGTGCCGGACTCGGTATCCCCGGCATCAAAATCATAGAAACTGTAGTTTACGGTTAAGTCCTCCGAGGTTTCAGGGGAATCCGGGGTTATAACAATATCTCCTATTATGTTGGGAGGGGAATTTAATATGGTAACAGTATTAGAGGTGTATATCTCTCCCAGGGCCTGGCCGTCTCTGGGCTGAGCCGTAGCATACCATTGTTCACCTTTGGAGGTATTCTCCAATTGAAGAACTTTAGCCATCTCGTTTTGGTTTTCATAAATGGATTCAACAACAGGGTCTTCCGAGCCTACTTTATACCATTTTATGATGGAACCATCTTCTGCATCATTGTCTAGATCAAAGTAACCATAGTTAACACTAAGGTTGTCAGTAGTTACTGGATGGGTTTTTGAAATTTCAGGTCCTGATACTATACTTGGCAAATTATTAACTTCAGCATACACCGGCCGGCCGCCGGGCAACAATAAAAAAACTAACCCTATCCCCAAAAATACCCGTAACCAATACCTAATTCTTGGCATATCAACCCCTCTTTGCCTGGTTATAAAGTAAATACTTATTATTTACTAAGTATTTATTGATATTATACCGGCTGATTATTTTAATACAACCCAAAACCTAAGTATTAACGGTTTGAAAATTGTCGAAAGGGGATATAGAATAGTAATATTATAAAATTATAGAAATAAATATGGGATTTACTGAAGCAATAACCGCCTTGATTGGCATCACAACCGGAAGTTTCTTTTTAATAGTAGTTATTTTCTTTATCTTTGCAGCTTCCATTATAAGCCTGGGATTATTTGTATTATGGATAATTACCTTAGTGGACTGCGTTAAAAGGGATGATGAAGATTTTGCTGTTGGGGGATCCAATGCTAAATTGATATGGATACTATTATTGGTACTTATAAACAATATCGTACCAATAATATATTACTTCCTCATAATGCATAAAAAGCCGGCAAAAAATCCAAAGAAATCTTCAACCAAAACCAAGGGTTAAAAACAGGAATTAACTGGATAATCGTCAAGTAAAAAACCTTGCCATAGTTATCCGGTATGTGCCAATCTGTAAATAAAAAGTTTTTCCAAAAAAAATGGAGCGGGAAACGGGATTCGAACCCGCGACCCTCAGCTTGGAAGGCTGACGCTCTAGCCACTGAGCTATTCCCGCTTCAATGGTCGGGATGAGAGGATTTGAACCTCCGACCCCCTGCTCCCAAAGCAGGTGCGCTAAGCCAAACTGCGCCACATCCCGATACACAGCAAGGAATCATGATAACATAAATTTAAAAATTTTCAATAAAGCGATAAAAAGAAGCCAGGGCCCTGCCCCTGTGGCTTATCCTGTTCTTCTGGTCGGCAGCCAACTCGGCCATGGTCTTATGGTAACCTTCAGGAATGAACAGGCAGTCATAACCAAATCCTCCTTCACCCTTCTCGGTCAGCCCTATTTTGCCCCGGCAAATACCCCTGGTATCAAAAATCAGGCCCTTATTTGGATCCCAGAGCACCAGGCTGCAGACGAATTGTGCTCCCCGGTCCTCTTTACTTACCCCTTCCAGGCACTCAAGGAGTTTCCTGCGGTTCTCTTCATCGGTAGCCTTAATGCCGGCAAACCGGCTGCTGTATATCCCCGGCCTGCCACCCAGGGCATCCACTTCCAGCCCCGAGTCATCAGCTACCACCATCATCCTGGTATAGTCGGCAATAGCTTTGGCCTTGAGCCCGGCATTTTCAAAGAAAGTATCCCCGTCCTCTTCCACCGTGGGAAAACCCCCTGCATCCTTATAGGTAACCCACTCAATCTTTTTATTGGCCTGTTTGCTGTAGTCCTTAATTTCACTTATCTTGCCGTCATTCCGGGAGGCAATGACAATTTTAAGCATTCTTTATTCCCTCACTTAAAACCTTTTTCTGCATATCAATTAAATCAGAAATGGCGCTCATGGCCCTATCCAGCATAAGATCAAAGGCCTGGCGGCTGAAAGGCTTGCCTTCCGCTGTTGACTGTACCTCTATAAGCCTTTCTTTAGAATCCATAACCACATTCATATCCACTTCCGCAGTAGAATCTTCTTCAAAACAAAGATCCAGTAAAGTTTCCCCTTCCACAATCCCCACACTGATAGCAGCCACAAAATTTTCAATAGGCATCTCCGGCAGCACTCCGCTTTCCACCAGGTCATGAAGACAGTCAAACAGGGCGATGAAACTGCCGGTAATAGATGCAGTCCTGGTTCCCCCGTCAGCCTCTATTACATCACAATCCACCCAAACCGTACGCTCGCCCATCTTGTTTAAATCTACTGCCGCCCTTAAAGATCTCCCAATCAGCCTCTGTATCTCATAAGTCCTTCCGCTTATCCGGCCCATGGTCTGGGGCCTTATAATTCTCTGGGGGGCACAGGCAGGTATCATATCATATTCAGCAGTTACCCATCCGCTTCCCTTACCCCTCAAAAAGGGAGGAACCTTGTTTTCAGCAGTAGCCGTACAGACCACCCTGGTTTTACCCATCTCTATAAACACGGAACCGGGACTGTGGGATATATAATGCCTGCTAACCTTTATATCCCTGACCTGGTCAGCTTTCCTGCCGTCAATTCTTGTTACCATTACTAATCAACCCTTCCCAGTTAAAGTTCTAAATTAATGCTTATTACGTCTTTTATATCTTCGCCCAGAAACACCCTGCCCACCTCAAAAAAATGGCTCCCGTAGCCGGTTTCATAAAACAGCCGGGTGGGCTTCCTGTCTCCGGGGGCAGCCATATCATATTGTTTTAAAACCTTGCTTACATCCGCTGCGGTTTCCACTGCCGAACTTATAACCTTAACCTTTTTCCCGGCGCATCCGGCAATGGGATCCTCTATAAGGGGGAAATGGGTACACCCCATTATAAGGACATCGATATCTTCTAAAAGCAACGGCTCTATATACCCGCATATGGCCCGGTCAAGCTGCTGGCCGGACAGTATGCCTTCCTCCACATATTCTACCAGCCGGGGGGCAGCCGCCGAATATACCTCTATGCCCTTATCTATTTTATGGATGGCCTGCCGGTAAGCACCGCTTTCAACCGTACCCCTGGTTGCAATTACACCTACCTTGCGGTTTGAAGTGGTATTAACCGCAGTCCTGGCTCCTGGCTCAATAACTCCAATTATAGGTATGCCGTACCGGTTGTTTAACTGGTCCAGGGCTGCCGCAGTGGAGGTATTACAGGCAATAACTATAAGCTTTACATCTTTTTCGGAAAGAAATTTGGTGATTTTAAACACAAACCTTCTTACCTCGTCCAGGTCCCTGGGACCATAAGGCACCCTGGCCGTATCCCCAAAATAAATTATGTCCTCATCCGGAACCACCTTCAGTATCTCACGCAGCACAGTAAGTCCCCCCACCCCTGAATCAAACACACCTATGGGCCTGCTGTCCACAAATTACTCCTTTTAAAATAATTTCCAACTGGTAATTTAAGTATTATATAATTTATAGCTATAAAATAAAAAAGCCGGTTAACTTTTCCTGCAGAGATAATAAATCCAGGCACCCCGGTTAAGCTCCTGGGGACTGGAGGTACAGCTGCCGCTTCGCGCAAAGGTATCAATACCGGAAAAGCCGGCTGCTTTCAGCTGCCGTATCTGCTCATCCCGGCCAACATAATATACACTTGCCCTGCCGTTTAAGGAATTATCATAGAGCGAACCCCGTTCGTTCTGTCTTAACTGCCTTATAAAACTTTCCATAATCAGGCTACGGTTCAGATAACTAAGCCTCAAATTTTTGTAAATTTGCCTGCTGTAATGGACCATCCTGCCGCCCATAGTGGTTTGCCCATCCATGTCTCTTATCTTTAGCCTGAACAAATCAGTCAGCCGGCGCCAGTATAGGTTATGGCTGGAAAAAGCAAACCGGCCTGTTTTAGACAGCACCCGGTTTATCTCCTCCAGAGCTACCATACGATCGGAGTGGCTGAAACTGTCCAGGCCATTATAGCTGAACAGGACAAAATCAAAACTCCCGTCAGCAAATATCTTCATATCCCTTACATCACACTCATAAAAATCATATTGGGGATATTTGGCCCTGCATATTTCAACCATATTGGGAGCATAATCAGCCCCAATATATTGCCCCGCCCGGGGCCCAAAATATTTGGTGGTCCTTCCTCCCCCTACACCCATATCCAGCATGCGGGCACCGGCAAGCGACCCCTCTACCTCTTTCAGAAGGGCCAGCTCCGGAGCTTCAATATAATCCCTGGACCCGTAATCCCTGGCGATATCTATGGAATTGTATATTACTTTATGCTCTAACATTTTTAATCTGGTAAATAAAATTTTTGTAATTATAAATAAAAAAGAAGAAAAACTTAAGAGGCTTTTTTTTAGTAGCACAAAAAAGAGGCATAGGATAAACCCTTGCGGACGGTCCCGGCCCCTTTTCCTCTATAAATTCAGCCTAAAGGTTTTTATCTCAAAAGGCTTGATATTAAATACCAGCAGGTTGCCTTTGAGCGTAAATTTAGAGCCTTTGACCGGCTTCTCCAACAGATCAGTTTCCTGCACCTTGCCGGGGCTAAAACCCAGCCTTATCCTACCTTTGCCCTGCTTACCCCTGCATTCATACAGCCTGATTATAAAGCCGTCGCTGTCTTCTGCCTGCTTGAAAGCAGTAACCATCAGGTTATCATCCTCGGCCTGGACCAAACCGGTTTCCTCCGGGAGCCGGCCTCCCCCTTTTAGGCCGGGATATGCAGTCAACCCAAAATTAAGCTCATAGGCCCTCCTTACCGTATGGCCCTGATTGAAATTGCCCTTATGGGGATAAATGGAATAAACAAAATCATGGATTCCCCGGTCAGGATCAGGGTCGGGCTCATAACTGGTCCTGGCCAAGGTTATCCTGACTGTGTTTCCCTTTATATCAAAACCGTACTTGGTATCACTTAAGATACTCAATCCATAATCCCTGTCAGAAATATCCACAAACTTCTGCGCAGGGTATTCCCTGCCGTCTGCAACCCGGCGTATATGGCCATAGGGGATATCATAGATTGCTGCAGTTTCGCCCAGCAGGGGGGTAAAGGAAGCCTTCAGCATGGGGGCAGGCTTCTGGTGATCCGCTTTCTGGTTCCAATCCAGCCTGGTTTTGATATCTATCCTGTCCATATTTCTGTACATGCATATTTGCTGAGAAATCTCGGATTGTTCATACCTGTGGGTAACCCTGATTATCCCTGCAGCCGGGCCGTTTTCCATTATTTCTACCCGGGGGCCTTCGGTCAGGTTTATAGTCTGGGCTATAGGGCCTATGGTCCATGCCGACATGGGATGGGGTTTTTCCAGGAGTACCTGCAGCTGGTTATTGTAAAAGGGCCGGGAAGTCTGGATATTTAAATCAAAGTCTTCAGCCAGCTTAAGCGGAAAGGTATCTACAGGGAAAGCCCCTTCACTGGTATATTCCTTCATAACCTCTCGCTGATTCTTTTTATCATAGAGATAAACTATGGTACCTGTATTTTTATCAACTTTTAATATAAAAAATTCATTTTCCATTACCATTCCGCTGCAGATATCCGGGCCGGTCTCTATACCTGAATCCACTACCCTGAAAACCTTGTATCCGGTACCCGGAACTTTCTCTGCCACAAACAGCAGCTGCCCTTCCACCATCTGGGCAGGATAAAGGTTGCCGTCTTGGTCCTGGACCGCCGGGAGCTTAAATTTATTTTCCTTCAAATCCACAGCAACTGCTCCCGTCCTTTCCCAGGCCAGGGTATTTACTACCATTATGCTGTTGTCTTTGGCCCCTATCCGGCTGGCCAGAAAACCGCAGCTTTCGGAAATATAACTTTCTGCTTCGGCTTCCGCCTCTTCAGCAATACGGTTGGAATACTCATAGGAAGGCTGAATGGCGCTGCCGGGAAGGATATCGTGAAACTGATTAAATAGAGTAGTCTCCCAAATGTTTTTTAAGTCCGGATAACTGCCCCCGAAAAATCTGGAAATTGCTCCCATGGTTTCCGCCATTAAAGCCAGCCGCTCACACCTGCGGTTATGTACCTTGGTGTCCCAGTGGGAGGTATAGCAGCCGTCAAATATAGGGTTAAAATCATCCCTTATCACCGGAAGGTCCTTTCGCTTTTTAGCTGTGGCATCAAAATAATTATGGGTATTGCCGAATTCCAGCCGGGGGTAGACATCTTTCTGGTTAAGTTTATTTATCATCTCCACATCCTCTGCGGTGGGTCCGCCCCCATGGTCGCTTACCCCGTACAGGAACATGCTGTCGGTATCATGTAAGTCTGTTTTGGAATAAATGGCCTGCTTTACCAGAACTGAGGGGTTAATGATGCCCAGGTAAGAACTGTTGTAAGTTAAAACCCTGGAACCATCCGGGCCTTCCCACCAGAACAGGTCATGCTCCCTTTTGCTTGCCCGCATAAAATAATAGTAGTCGATGCCGCATTTTTTAAGTATCTGGGGCATGGACCAGGGATGTCCAAAAGTATCCGGGGCCCAGAATACCCTGGGGTCAAAACCAAATTTTTCCACGATATACTTCTTGGCCATCAATATCTGCCTTACAATGGTTTCTTCATTGGACAGGTTAAGATCCATCTCCACCCAGCTGGATGCAGTTATGTCCCATCTTCCCTGCTCAAATCTTTGTTTTATACGGTCAAAAAGCCGGGGATACTCCTGTTCAATCTTCTGGTAGGTATAAGCCTGTGACTGGGAAAAGCGGAAGTCCTTATACCTTTCCATCAGGCTGTCCACAGTGGTAAAAGTATTCTTGCATACATCCACAGTCTCCTCCATGGGCCACAGCCAGTTCATATCAATATGGGCATGGCCTATAAGGTGTACGGTATATTTTTTGGCCTCTTTTTTGAGCCTGGCCATCCGCCCCCTTATATCTTTTATCATATCCAGAAGCTGGTCGGCCCCGGCCTCCATAATCTTCTGGAAAGTTACCCCCCTTAGGGCCCGGGCAGTTACCTGCTGGCCTCGGGGCAGGCTCTGGGCATAAACCAATTCCTGGGCAAAGGATCCCAGTTCAAATACTATGTCATCTATATTGCTGTAATGTACCTCTATTAAGGGCAGGGCAGAAAAAAAGGCAACCACCCCTTCCTTTCCCCGGGTATGTATGGCCAGCACATGCTCGTCTGCCACCTTGGCCCTGGCTGGAACCCTGTGGATAAAACTAAAGTCCATGTAGTTATCGGCAGTAACCGATTCCTTTCCGTCCAGATATACTACCGTGTGCATGTTCAGCACTGGATTGTCCCATACGCTGCGCCCCCTTATTTTTAGCTGGGAACCCTTTACCGGTATGTCTTCTATATGCTCCGGTACCACAATCTTTTTCCTGAACCAGGCATCGTATTTGGTATCCCAGGTAAAGGGAAGCTTGATATCCTGCCAGCCTGAATCATCAAACCCGGGAAGGGCAAAATTACCATCAGGACAGGTCTGGGTAAACTTTATGCGGTCATCTTTTACTGTATATGAAGAAATAGACTCTGACCGTTTTTTAAATGCTTCTATTATCATCTGTTGTTTTTCTTGCATGCCTGACCCTTTCTTGAGGTATAGATTTTTTTACAGGAAACTAACCGCTAGACTAAAGATTTAACCGATTCCCTTACCACCAGTTCCGGCTTCAGTATTATCTTCCTGGTGCTGTAAATATTTTCACTTTTCAGTATTTCCACCAGCTGTTCCAAAGCCATCTTGCCCATGGAGTATTTTGGCTGTTTGATAGTGGTAAGAGGAACCCTTACCACTGAAGATACCTTTATATTATCATAGCCCACAATAGAAAGATCATTGGGAATGTTTAAGCCCAGCTCACTGGTTACAAAGTTAAGAACCTCTATGGCTATGTGGTCATTACCGGCAAAGAAAGCAGATATTTTGTTTCTGCTTACTAACTCCCGTACCTTGCTCTTCAGCTCTTCGGAATCAAGGATATTTTTTATCTTTACCCGGATATTGAACTCCAGACCGTTTAATCTAAGGGTATCCTTGAAACCACGGTATCTTTCCTTAAGGCTGCATATTTTATCGCTGCCCACAAAACCGATCCGGGTATGCCCCATGCTGATAAGGTACTCGGCGGCCAGCCGGCCCCCGTAATAGTTGTCATTGGTGATATAGTTAATATCCTCATGATCAGCCCTGCCGTCCACCAGCATAAATGGCACCCTTAACCTTCTCAGGCTGTCTACTATCTTGTCACCTAAGTTAATGGTAGTAAACAGCAGGCCTTCTACCTGCCTGGACACCAGGGTATCCAGCAATTTTTCTTCGGTTCTTTGATCATAATTGGAATTACTTATAATCACCGTATAGTTAAGCTGCTCGGCAGTATCAATTACCCCCTTGGCTACCCTGGAATAGAAAGGATTTTCAATATCTGCCAGAATAAGCCCTATAGCCTTGGTTTTTTTAGTGCGCAGGCTCCTGGCAATAATGCTGGGCCGGTAGTTTTTTTCCTTTATGGTTTTAAGTACTTTTTCTCTGGTTTCTTTCTTAACCAGGTCCGCTTTGCCGGACAGTATCCTGGAAACTGTGGTTTTAGACACCCCGGAAAGGTTGGCTATTTCACCAATAGTTACTTTTTTGTTTTTAGAACCGGTTTCCATCTGCTATAAATATTATTTTTTCAGATAATTAAGCTATCAGTAAGCACCGTACCCATATGCGGCCTCAAACATGGCTATGACATTCTCCGGAGGAACATCAGCCATTACATTATGAATCTGGTTAAACACAAAACCTCCGCCCGGGGCCAGAATCTCCATGCGGGCTTTTACATCCTCTTTTACCTCCCGGGGGCTCTTGCCAGGAAGTACGTCCCTGGTGTTGCAGCCGCCTCCCCAGAAAGTAATGTCCCGGCCAAACTCTTTTTTAAGCTTGGCAGCATCCATATTGGCCGCCGTAGTTTGAACCGGGTTTAGAACATCCATTCCTGCCTCTATTAAACTGGGCAGCAGCTCATAATTTGAACCGCAGGAGTGTAAAAATATCTTACAATCGCTTTTATCATGTACATAATCCCACATTTTCTTGTACCGGGGTTTAAAAATTTCTGCAAATATTTTGGGGGGTATAAAGGCGCTTTGCTGGGAGCCCAGATCGTCTCCGAACTGAAGCAGGTCCACATAATCTCCAACCCCGTCCAGCACCTTTTCCAGCAAGGCCATATAGCCTTCTACAAATTTATCCAGGAGCCTGCCCACACCTTTTTTGTCCAGCATTACATCAATCAGAAAATTATCCATTCCCCTCATCCAGCTGCCCATTTCAAAAAGGTTGCAGCCCACCGCCAGCATTATGGAATAATCAGTCTGCTGATAGAGATTTTTAATCTTATCCACAAATACCTGGTATTGTTGCTTATCAAAGATATTAAGATGCCAGGGTGGAGAGGGAACCGCCCACAGCACATCGCCAAAATCAGCACTGTCTATCTGTTCCGGAATTTTTTCCATACCGGCATAGGGCCAGTGGGACTGGTCAACATACAAAGATGACCTGGGCTTCCGGCCCACTACCAGGCCCCGGCTGTTCTTTAAGTGCAGGGTGCACTTATCATCAATATCGAAATCTACATACTTAGGTATCAGGCATTTTGAACCGTCATTTAACTGATACTCCCTCCACTGGTCATCATCTTCTAAGAATGCCTGTCCGGCGTCAATTACATCCACATGGAAAGCATCCCTCACCTGCTTTTCGGGATAAGCCAGCTGCTGCTGAAAGTCATACATCCTGGCCAGGCCTTTATCTATACCCATCTTCTTCCTCAGCCGGTTATAAGCTATGGTAGCTATGCCCGTAGATCTCATGGCTCCAAAATCAATAGGTACCCGATCAGCTTCCTTATGGCTTATGGCCAGCCTGACTCTTTCCCTGGAATTATATTGCTCTTTCATTATCTAGCTCCTTTTGCTAACCAGTTTTGCAATGTCAAAATTAATCTCCCGGCGAAGACAGTACCATGCCGGATATAAAGTACCTTCTTAGCAATATAAACAGAACAATGGTAGGAAGGGACGTAAATATTACTCCGGTCATAATATAGGGAATAATACCCCCGCTTACCCCGGACATGGACGCCAGAGAGACCATTACCGGCCTGGCATTGCCGGTCCTGGTTAAAACCATACCAAACAGCAGGTCATTCCATATCCAGGTCATCTGGAACAGTGCTACTACCGCAGTAGGGGCAATAGATTGCGGCAGGAAAATATAATAATAAAGCTGGAAGGTACTGCATCCGTCCAAATTTGCTGCATCCTCAATTTCCTTGGGTATGGTAGTATAAAAACCCCGGTAAACAAACAGGCTGAAAGGAATACATAAAGCTGAATAAATAAGTATCATACCCAGCTTGGTATTGTACAGGCCAACAGTATTATAAATCCTATACAGGGGAATTAAATACATCTGGAAGGGAAATAATGTACCCGAATATATTATTAAAAACAGGGGGAAATTGAATCTTGGTCTCAGCCTGATGAGGCTGAACCCGGCCATGGATGCAGTGATAATGGCAATGACTCCGCCCACCAGCGCATATATGAATGAGTTTAAAAAATGTTCCTGCAGTCTCCACTGTTTTAAAGCCATCTTAAAGTTTTCCACCACAGTAATCTTTGAGGGAAACTGGAAGAAAGAAGTAGCGTTAAACTCCTGGGGACTTTTAAGCGCAGCCTGTACTATGGAAAAGACCGGCAGCAGCCATGCTATTACCAGCAATACCAAAACCGTATATGTAATTGTCTTTCGAAGTTTTTCTCCCATGGTATTCTTTTACTCCTCTAGTAATATAACAAATCCTTCTTAAGCATGCTTTTTAGATAAAAGGCCGATGCTGCCACTACTATAAGGGAAAGCACTATGGATATGGCTGCCCCATATCCCATATTGGACATGGTAAAAGTCTCCCTAAACATGGTAACTGCCAGCGTTTCGGAAGACCGGTAGGGTCCTCCCCTGGTCATTACATATATTAAGTCAAATACTTTGAATGAATTGGCTGTAGCCATAACCACCACTACTGTGGTTATAGGCCGCAGCATTGGAAAAGTAACATGGATAAAAGTCTGCCATTTGCTGGCCCCTTCTATCATGGCCGCTTCTGTTTGCTCCACCGGAATGGAAGTAAGCCCCATTAAAAACAAAACCATATTCACGCCCATTTGCTGCCAGGTCCAGGTAATTAGCAGGGAGAAGGTATTCAAAGGTACTTCTACCAGCCAGGATACCTTATCCAGGCCAATCAAACCTATTACTTCATTTAATACTCCTACCTGCCTGCTGTACATGTAATTCCAGATTATGCCGGTGGCCACAAAGGATATGGTTATAGGTATATAAAATATTGATTTAAAAAAATTGCCAAACTTTAAGCCCCGCAAAAATACAGCTATAAGTAAACCGCCAAACACAGGGAAAATTAAGGTAAAAATTACCCACAGTATGGTATTTCTAAAAGAAATTAAAAAGTTACTGTCTTTAAACAATTGTATGTAATTTCCAAAACCGGTAAATATCGGGTCCGATATTCCATCCCAGTTAAAAAAACTGTAGTAAATATTCTGGACCATGGGCACCATCAAAAACAATACTACCAGTAAAAAGGCCGGTGCTATAAAAAGATAACTTACAAGCCTGCTATGATTTTTCATAAAATAGTCCCCGCCAAACAAAGTTTTCAATTGAGGGCAGCCATGAGGCTGCCCTCCCGTTTTTTAATTTATTGCTGCCAATAGCTATCGGCAATGGTGTCAAGTTCTTCCAGTATCCGGTCCAACTCATCCGGATTGGTAATAAATTCAGCAAATTTGTCTACAGCTTCCTCACAGATAGGAGTTGGGGTAGCTTCCCAGTACCTGTTAAGGATCCTGTAATCATTATTATTGATAGTATCAGCAATTTTTATCTTTACCTCCGGCAGGAAATCAGTAGAAGATTGTGTATTGGAAGGATAAGACCTATTCTGGCTTGCAAATACCTCGTTTCCTTCCGGACTCATTAAGTAATCTACTACCTGAAGTGTAGCTTCCAGATTCTGGGAATTTGCACTGGCCACTATGGGTGACATTTCCAGAACCACATTCTTGCCGGCATCAGGATTATGGGATGGAAGTATGAATGAATCAATCTTTTCTTCTGGTACTCCGTTAGCTACAAACACTGACTCATAATACCAGGTACCGCAGAGAATCATTCCTACCTCACCCTCATTAAACATAACCGGTGCGTCTACAAACAGATCTATGGCAGGGTCAGTAAAATAGCCTGTTTCTATCATGGACTTCCATACTCCAAATGCTTCCTTAACTTCAGGATCAGTATATTTGGCATTTCCTTCGCACAGATCAACATACAGGTCCGGATCCTGGCCTATTATCATCTCTTCAAACCATATAAAGGTCGGCCAACGGGCCTGCACGGTTTGAGCTATAGGGGTTACGCCATTTTCTAACATGGTGTCACATATATCTACAAACTGATCCCAGGTTTCCGGTTCTTCTAACCCTAGTTCTTCAAATACCTCTGTGTTGTACCATACCGGCCAGTACTCCTGGGTATAGGAAAATCCATATGCCTTGCCGTCAAAGGTAAACCCGTCGATTAAGCCCTGGGAATATTCATCTTTGTGTTTTTCCCAGAGATCTGTGGTTTCAGCCAGTAGTCCCTGGTCTATGAGTTCTTTCATCCTGTAAGTGGACCACCAGGTAAACAGATCAGGTGGCTCTTCAGTGGGAAGTGCAGCCCTTACCGTGGAAATGAATACATCTGTGGTAGGATAGGGAATAGGCTCAATGCCTATGCCAAACATTTCTTCTGTTTTAGAACCCATTTCTTCAAAATAAGGCTGGTAATTGGGATTACCGCCTTTGTCATGCATCAGGGTAATTACTGTCCCTTCATAGGGCATTTCTTCCTCTGCTACTTCCTCTTCTACTGCTTCTTCTACCTCTTCTGCTGCTTCCTCAACTTCCTCTGCTACTTCCTCTGCAGCTTCTTCAACTTCCTCCACTGCCTGTTCAGCCTCCTGGGGGGTGCAACCGGAAAAACTAAATACAGCAGATACACCTATCGCCAATATCAAGGCAACTATGCCTACAAAAAATTTACGACTGTTCATTAGACCTCCTTTTAGTAATTTAGACAAATAAGTTGTTCCGGTTAACACCTCCTTCGGATATGAAAGATTTCAATAAATTGAGTATTTGAAAAATTAATTATATATGGTATCGATTTCAATAGTAAAATCAAATGCCCCTTTTGTCAAGATTTTTTTAGCCCATCAAAATTTTGTACCCTACTTCTAGCTACTATTGAAATAGATTAAGCATGGTCATTAATAAATAACTTAAAAAGAAAATAATAATTAATAATACAAATTGCCAAACTTAAAGCCACAGTCATCCTTTATTGTTCCCTGTGACCAATATGCCTGGCTCTATCTCCGGTTATTAATCTTAACTTCCGTGCAGCCCCTGGTGATGGTTATCATCACTGGAAAATAAAAAAATAATCCCCTCTTACCTGGTGGCAGCCTATTCTTCCCGAGCAACTATTTTTAGATAACCAATTCCTATGGCAAATATTATTAATGAAAGAACCACCGCAATTGCTGAGCCGTATCCCATCCTGAACAAACCAAAAGCCTCTTTATACATAGAAACCGCCAGAGTTTCAGAACTTCTGGCCGGCCCGCCGGCAGTCATAACCCATATAATATCAAAGACCTTGAAACTGCCAATTATATTTAAAATTATCACTATGGTGGTTATTGGTTTTAAAAGAGGCAATATTATCCTAGTAAACGTCTGCCACTCGCTGGCTCCATCAATCTTGGATGCTTCCAGCACCTCCCCAGGGATATTCTGCAGTCCCATCAAAAACAACACCATGTTCAATCCAGTAACCTGCCAGGTGGTAGCAATAACCATGGCCAGCGTATTATCCGGTACATTAAGCAGCCAGGATTTTGGCTCAGAGAATATGCCAGCAGATACCAGAAAAGAATTTAATAATCCGCTGCGGGAAAAAATCCACCTCCAAATTATGCCTATACCTGCTCCGGACATGGCCAGGGGTATATAAAATATAGATTTGATCTTATTGGAAAACCAGACATTATTTATGAATACTGCCAGCAATAAACCCAGAACCATGGGAATTGCCAGTATCAGCACCACCCATATCAAAGTGTTTCTTGTAGATATAAGTAAATTTACATCTGAAAAAATCTTCACATAGTTCTTCAGGCCCACAAACTCCATAGGATGTAGCAGATCCCAGTCAGTAAAACTGGTATAAAATACAAAAACTACTGGTGTTATCAGGAAAATCAGCACCATGAGCAATGCGGGCAGGGGATAAAGATAATTGGTCCAATTACTTCTAATCCTACTATTCCTACTATTCAAATCACTTTCCTCCATCATAGATCTAATTTACAGGCGCAGGCTGCACCCTGCGCCTGTCTTGCTCGTCTATTAGCTTCTAAATTCTTCCCAAGCCTCGCTTGACAACTTTTCAAGTTCGGCCATTACATCCTGGTAACTGTCCGGATTCAAGACAAATTTATCCAGCGCAGCACAGGCAGGAAGGGTAATGGTTTCCAGGGTTGCCTCCCAGTATCTGACTATCAGCTGGGCTTCTGGATCTGCAAACACATCATCGGCAATTTTGGTTTTTACAGAATCCAGGTGGTCAGCGGGAACATCAGCATTAGGCGATATGTAGTTCATGGTCTCAGACCATATCTGCTGGCCTTCATCGGACAACCAGTACTGTACAAACAGCTCCGCTGCCTCCATATTGGAAGCATTGGCAGAAATACACAGAGGCCCTGCTTCAAATATGACCGTCTTGGGAACATTTTCAACCTTGGGCGGTATTACAAACATGGAATAATCTTCTCCGCCTGTTAACTCAATCTGATCGAAATATGCAGTAAACCAGTCACCGCAATAGGTCATAGCAACTTCACCTTTGGCAAACATGGGCGGTATTTCCTCTCCCAGATCCACTCCGGGATCAGTAAAATAACCTTTTTCAATCATATCTTTCCAGATAAGGAAGGTTTGTTCCACTTCTTCAGATTCATAGCTCTGTTCCCCGGCGCAAACTGCTTTATAAGCTTCAGGGTAATTGGAAGCCAGTATCTGCTGGAACCAGAAGAAGCTGGTCCAGCCTCCGGATATGGTCAGCGCTATAGGGGTTACTCCATTTGATTTGAGTGTCTCACAAACATCTATAAACTCATCCCAGTTGGTGGGCTCGCTTAATCCTTGTTCCTCAAAAACATTGGTATTGTAAAGCATTATCCATGAAGCCACCAGTACCGGAGCACCGTACACTGTACCGTCATAAGAGAAACTTTCCAGAATACCTTCATTATATTTATCTCTTACCGGTTCATACAGGCTTTCCATATCGGCAAGCAAACCTTCTTTGGCTAAATCTTCCAGTTTGTAATTAGACCACCATGTAAACACATCCGGGCCCTGCTGGGTGGATATACCGGTCTTTACTGCAGCGGTGTAGGTATCTATTTCTGTATATCCAGTCATCTCTACATCAATTCCCGTTTTTTCCTTGAATCCTGCAAATACTGCATCCCAGCCATTCTGCCATCCAGGTTTATCTGTAAACAGTTTCAGCGGGCCCAGGTCCGAATAATCCTCAGCAACTTCCTCCTCCGGTTCAGTTGCCGGTTCTTCAGCAGGTTCTTCGGCAGCTTCTTCCGCAGGCTGTTCAACTGCTTCTACCTCCGTTTCCTGGACAGGCTCTGCTTCCTGGGCACAACCTAAACCAATAAACAGGAAGGATAAAGCAAAGGTTATTGTAATTAACCATGTAATTACTTTTTTCATTTCTCATTCCTCCTTTTATTTGTAAATAACATTTATCTTCTAATAATCTCACCTCCCATTTGGCTTGAACTATCTCCCTGCCGCCTGAATTTTTAAGCCCTGTATAAAGTATTTCTGCAGGGCCAGATACATTATTATTATGGGCAAGCTGCTTATAAGGTTACCGGTCATAACTGCCGGAACATTAGTGCCTGAATAAACCGCATTAAGCAAGGCTAGAGAGTTCATTACCGGTCTTACTGTATTGGCACTGGACAGCGCCATACCCAGTATGAGATCATTCCAGATAAAGCTGCCCTGAAACAGGAATAATATGGCAATAGGCCCCATAGAATTGGGGAGCAGCATCCTGGTATATATCTGAAAATTGCTGCAGCCGTCAATCTTTGCCGCTTCCTGAAAATCATCGGGAAGAGTAAGGAAATAGTTCCTGAACACAAACACGCTAAACGGTATTATTATGGCCGTATATATCAAGATCATTCCTATCTGGGTATTGTAAAGGTTTAGGGTAAGATAAGCCTTATAAAGGGGTATCAGATAAATCTGAATGGGAAAAATCATTCCGCTCCAGATTATAATAAATATTATGAAAGATCCCTTAATTTTAAGCTTGGTAATGCCGTAGGCAGCCAGAGATGAAAAGAATATGGCGATCATACCGCTAACTACCGCATACATAAGGCTGTTTAAAAACGGCCTTATAAGGTTGGTTTCTATCAGCACATATCTTATATTGGTAAACAGGGCAAACTTCTGGGGCATATCCCATATTTGGGATATCGCATAATCACCAGAGGTTTTAAAAGATACCAGCAGTAGAAACAGGATGGGCAACAGCCATAAAACCACCAGTGCCAGTATTATTATAAACAGCAATCCTTTCCTGGTATTTAATTTTGCCTTATCGTTTAGTTTCATAAAATTACTCCTGTTATAATTTTATCCTTAAGGTGACCATTTCATGCCCTTTCATATCCACCTTGGCCCTGCCCTTATCTACCGGACATCTTTTAATATCTTTTTCTACCGGACTGGCTGCATAACATTTTCTTATGTTTCTATCTTTTAGTTTAAGCTTTAAACCAGTGCTGCTGCCTTCTACTTCCAGCAGCCTTATTATCAGATTATCTCCGTGTTCAGATTTCTTTAATCCGGTGACCTTTATATTGCCGGGCAGTTGATCTATAAAGGCATACTCTTTTAACCCTTTCTCACTGGGCTCTGCCTTCATGAATTTGGTTTCCATGGGTGAATTGGAGGCCCAGCCAAAGTTATGGGCAAAAGAGGGAGAAAAAGGAGACTGCTTGCTGGTAAGCCGGTAGTTGAACCAGAATCTTCCCCCCTGGCTGGCTGGCGAATTGGTCCACCAGTGGTTATTCATGGCAAAAGAATATATATGGGCCTGTTGAAGCTGAATCTCATCCAGCCATTTGCCCGTATTGATGTCCCCCAGCTGTACCAGGGGTGCCTCTACCGGAGACCATAATATATCAATATCAGAATCACTTATGTCTATGTATTTTTGTATGCAGTACCAGTCTTTGGCAGACCCGGGAAGCTGCTGCTTTTCAGGCTGATAAAAACCACCGTGGCAATTAAGCAAAAACTCAGGGTTATCCAGCTTAAAGGGAAAGGCATAATATACCGCTTCCACATCCAGAGTTTCATGCTTTTCTAAATAATTCTTTACCACAATCCGGGGGTATAGATTATCCAGCAGAATATGGCTTTTTACTACTGGGCACATGTACGCTGAAGCCTGGGTGGTTATTTCGGTATAGACCTCTCCCGCAGCTATCTTCACTATTTTTTGCCCCTGGGGCACATAACGCTTAAACTCGGTACCCGGAGGAGGATAATCGTAATAATCTTTATGCAGCTCTCTAAAATAGGGCTGTAAATACAGGGCTTCCCTGGAGAATTTTTCATGCTCGCTTAAGTCTACCACCCTGGGTTTTACCGTGGTCTCATAAACCAGCTGGTTAAAACCGTACTTGCTGCCGGTATCTATCAGGTCCTTATCCAGTTTCCTGTCGTAAATCTGGGTTACCTGTCCGGTATCTTTTGCATAAGCCAAGCGGTAAAAATCATTTTCCAGTACTCCCGATCTTTCTACTTTTTCTACCGGGGCCCATTTTTCATTTGGAACCAGGTTAAACACCTTAAATCCCAGGGGAGGAACCCCCTCGGCCTTAAAAGCTATCCTGATAGACCCGGTTTGAAAGTCATGGATGGTAGGCTCCATCAGCTGTACCGGCATCTGTTTCCCTGTAACCGAATCAATTACTTGATATCCCCTGCCTCCGCTGGTTATTTCTTTGGGGATTGCTGCTTCCACTACCTCTGACCTTTCCCAGCTTAAACTGTTTAAAACCACTATGCTGTTTTCAGTATCCAGCCTGGCTTTCCGGGAAATTGCCTCCAGTGCGTTTTTCTTTACTTCTTCTGCTTCTATGGCCGCCTGGTACACAAATGCCGCCTCTTCAGCCCTCTGGCCCCGGGATTGATAGCTGTCCGGTTCAGCAACACTTATGTATGAGCTCCAGTCGGCTTCATCGGCTAAAAACATCTTCTTGTATATATAATCCAGTTTCTGTTGGGGATATTTTTCCAGAAGCTTCTGGGATTCCCCGATAGCTGAAAAACTTTCCCCGGTAATTATATCTGCATGGGTGTGGCGGTTTACTCCAGTCTCAAAGGCAGAAGCACCATGGTAATTAACCCACCAGTCCGGCCAGGCACCCTTGAATGTTTTTACCTGTTGCCCGTATTTTTTCTCAAACTTCTCAAAATACCTGCTGTAAGTGGATATCTTAAGCCTGGGGTATTCCCATTCCCGGTTCCAGTCCCTGACAATATAGCTTACCTTCACATTTGGTTTGGTATTATCACCGGGATAACCGGGAGCCCTCAGGGCAAGCAGGTCAAAACCAAAACCGCCCTCATTCTCAAGGTCATCCAGATACAGGGGCAATTTCTTTAACACCGCATCATAGGAATCTGCCAGCCCAATCATTATGCCTTCCTGGTAGGCCTGCCGCTCATCGGTGTCCAGAAGCATAACTTTAGAGCCATCCATGGCTTCCCAGTAAAAAGGCCGCGGCAACTTCAGGGCCTTGGCCAGAGTGGCATTTACTGCTGTGGAAAAGTAACGGATGCCTGCCTTGGAAAGTATCTGCGGCAGCAGCCAGGGCTGGCCGGTAACATCACTGGCCATGGCTGTCTTTATATCCACACCGCACTGGTCAGCAAACCAGAAAGCAAAATAAAGGCTCCGGATAAGCGTTTCTTCATCATTGAATTCTGAAGTATGGGCTACATACAGGGGGTTTATTTCTATCCTGCCCTCCCGGGTAAGATCTTTTACTTTTTGAAGCGAAGGCTTGTCCAGGTTGCTTATAGCCTGTTCCAGCCAGTAACCTGTCTCTACATTCCAACGGTACTGGCTGTCTTGGTCAAAATTTTCCGTCTCCCGGCAAAATTCGATAATATTCTGCAATGACTCCTGGTAGCCTCTGGCTACCCTGCTGGGCAGGTCAGTATAACCTATGTCCGTATGGGTAAAGTTCTGCACATGTATCTCCCATTTCCTCCTGGCCTTCAAGGTAATTTGTTGACGGTAGCTTTTGGAATCAGTCTGCAATATGGCTTCACAGGGTGTATCCTTGGCCAGGGCGGGAATATTTAAGAAAGAGCGGTTATCTGCATTATCTGGGTCAATATTGAAACTTCTGCTCCATCCGTCGGTATTCAGCTGAAGAATCGCTTTTTCCAATTTTTTATGATCAACCTCTAAGTTGACCACCTGAACCAGTTCTCCTTTTACTTTTTTAAATAGAACCGTGGTATTAATAGTGAAATTCAAGACTAAACCCCCTTTTAATCAAAACTGTCAATTAATGATCTTATATATCCAACAGCATGGGCCATACCTGCATGCCAGGAACACCTGTGCGGTTTTAGTACTGGCACATGATCCGGTATGAGCATGCCTTCAAAACCGCTTTGCCGGTAAGCCTTAAAAGCCTGTACCATATCTATGTCCCCGTCGTCGATAAATGTTTCCTCATACCGGGGGAAGCTTCCACGGATATTTCTAAAATGCACATAGGCAATCCGGTCCCCTTTACCGAAATAATCTATTAACTCAATCACCTTGGGCCCCACCCCTTCCATTTCCGCAAAGGTTCCCTGACAGAACTGAATCCCGTGCCAGGGGCTGGGGAATTTTTCTATAAGCTGCTTAAAATCCCGGGGACAGTTCATTATCCTTTCCTCCCCGGCCAGGACCGGTGCCGGAGGGTCTGCTGGATGAATGCATAGTTTGACCCCTGCCTCCCCGGCTGCAGGTATTATCTCTTCTAACATATAGGATAACCTCTCCCACATGGTTTTTCGGCTAATATGGCCGATAGACTGGGAAGGATTAAAATAATCAGCCTTCCAGTTTCCCCAGAACATCCCCTTTCTGGCCGGTGGGGCTTCCTTAACCAGGCTGTAATCAAAACTGGTAACATGGGCCCGGCCTCTTCCCCCTCCGCAGTTTCCTGTGCGCCAGTGTCCCCAGTAACCCACTATGGAAAAAAAGTAGCCCAAACAATTAATCTTTGCCTTGCCCAGGTTAAAGATGGTCCTCTTAAGGTTTTCTATCTGCTCTTTTCTGCCTTTCATCCCCATCATTATCCGGTCATAGTGTAAAGGAGGCAGATTTTCAATGGCTGCCAGCTTAAGCCCGTAGGATTCAATAAATTTCCTTAATTTAAGTAAATCATCAAATTCCCAGAATCCATCACCCACTCCCAGAGGCATCCAGGCTATAATGCTGTCTACTCCCAGCTGCCGGGCAAAGCTCAAATTATCATGATTCAGCCTGCCCTGTTTCAGTATCCCCAATGGAAGGTTCTGGATGTGAGGATATAAATTAAGTCCTATTTCCATTTTAATTTTCCTTATTGATTGCACTCAATCCAATAGTTAAAGAGTTATGGACCTGTGAGCCCGAGGCTATGGTTATGCCCCTTCCTTCAGCCACAGTTTTATCCAGTCCCATAATATCGGTACTGAAAGGCTCCAGACCAAACACCCTGGACATCTTATACCAGGGGTAGCCCCTGGTTTTATTAAATTCCTGCCAGTACCAGACATAAGGCATAACTTTTTTATCCCACTTCACCATCAGCCTTATATTTTCCCGGGGATTGATTATTTCATACCGTCCCTGGTCCAGGCCGGAAAGGTACAGAAACTTGGCAGTCTGGACATTGTCCCCGGCTATGAGCGACAGGTCCACTGTGCCCCCGTCGGTTAAGGGCAGATGGGGCCAGCTAAAAGTAGTGCCCGGCCGGATATTTTCATCCAGCGCCGACTTATGTTCATAAACCTTGCCCTTTGCAGCCGGTATATTTATAGTGCATCCCGGCCCAAGAAAGGGCCTGCCGTAGGCCAGATGATGTCCCCAGACCACTTCCAGGTCAACAGAACTTAAATTTACTGCTTCTTCCTCTATAAACAGCTCAGCCTGGTCCTTTACCAGCCGGAGCCGTTTTACCAGCCTTAAGGGCATCGCCCTGATTTCCGTAGACAGCTCAACCTCGATCTGTTCAGGCTCATCTCTTAGAATTCTGTAGCTCCAGGGAAGCAGGGCTGCCTCTTCATGCTGTCCCCACTCTACCCCCTGATACTGGCAGCTTCCTCCCCCATTGGGAAATATTTCCTGCCAGCCTCCCTGGTAATAATCCATGAATCTGCCTGCCGGCTGGCTCTTGGTTAAGTTAAATCTCTGCGGGTTACTGATTCCAAAAGGAGACAGCCAAACCATATCCATATCCAGGGGCTTATAAAGGAATTCAAAAATATCCGAGCCCTTATCCAGTAGAATACCCACCCTTAAATAGCGGTTTTCCAGAAACAGGCATCTCATATCTTTGTAGGTTGCGCTGTCTTTTATTCTGCAACCATAGTTTCTTATCTTTGCTGGTTTCATATATTTATTGGTTTAAAATAAATAAAAAGAGTCCAACAAAGTAAATACGATATTACTTTGTTGGACTCTTATTCTCTGCCAACTATATTTATTCTATTATGGTTTTAATTATAACAATAAATAGTCTAATTTCAAGTTTTTAGCTAAATGCACACATTCCTCCGACCAGTCCCCGTAGGTTAGGGCAAAGTGTTTACCGCAGCCAAACCTGGCAATTTGCTCAAAATATTCTTCCACTCCTATATTGTCCAGATGGATCACCGCAAAAGGTGAATGGATGTCCAGCAACTGGTAATTGATTGCTGTTCCCCTGATAATTTTAAATTTGTACCGGTCATTCATGGCCCCCAGGGTAAGCATGGTTACCTTACCCGGTTTAGCCACAAAGTTAAAGGCAAATCCTTTCCTTACTTCACCATTGGGTAAAGTGTAGGTATCATACATAAGGTTTCTTACATAAATTTCATCTTCATCTTTGGCCAGAGAAGCAGCCCCTATACCGCTATGCCCGCCCATAAGCAAGTTTTTATCTTTGTCAAATGCCCAGTTTTCCCATTGCTGGACATGGTTTTGCGAAATCCGCCCCAACAGCAGCTGGGCTAATACCAGAGACATGTCCCCTTCATCGGAACAGGCAAACTTTTCATCCAAAAGTTTGGAGATTGTATAGTAGGCCAGTACCCTGAAATCCATAAACTCATTGCAGTTTCCCGGATCCACAGTTATGGTTAAACCGGAAAGATCTCTTTCTTCTATGAGCCTTTTTACCCCCAGATAGGTTCTGGCCTCATCATACAGGTCAACCTGCCGGGGTTCTACTACCTTGTATTTATCCCTGATCTGTTCAACCTCCTTATTTATCTGATCCTCGCTTATAAAATTGAACTGTTTGACCAGGTCGGAGAAGGTAAGCCAGTCCAGCCTCACTCCAAATACTTTTTCCAGTTTGGCAGCATTATCCCAGTTATCATGCATTCCCTTAAAAAACCCGGGAAGATAGGCAACATTAGCCTTCTTAATTGAATTTACAGCCCAGCTGGCTCTGGCCATCAGGTTAATTTTGCGTATAATTTTCTCTTCAGCCGGATTTCCCACCAGAAATTCATAGTCGAAGTTATCAACCATATTGGGAATGGAGGCAGTCATCTGCAGAGTACCGTTGATACCCCAGGACCGGGAAAAATCAGTAACGGTTAAATCCCCGGGAATACCTTTATACCCCTGGACCATCAGTACCAGCACCGGAACATCTTTCCTGATTTCCTTCAGGAATCCGATAATGGGCTCATCCAGGGTATAGACAAACTGACTTATAATTATCAAATCCAGATTCAATCCGGCAAACTCCCTGCCTATCTGCTGGCCATCGGATTCCGTCCTGGCGATTTTGGTAAAATGAACCTTATTTTCAACCGAAAGGCTGTCTGTCAGTTTTTTTACATCGCCCTCTACCACCTTGTCTATATCAAACATGTCAAAAGCGCTTGAATACAACTGGTCTACAGTAATAAACAGACCAATATTGGGTTTTTGCTTATCCATATGCCATCCTCCTAACTACGGGACTGCTTTTTATATTCTTCATAAACCCGGTCTGCTATCTTCTTTACCAGGCTGTCATTGTCTACCGGTTCATTAAAGCACACTCCATCAATGCATTTCATCTGTATATTGTCATTTACCGGGCTTCCTTCATAAACAATCTTGCATACCTCTTCCAGGCAGCCGGCCACATCTTCTGACTGGAAGATCTTCCTTCCCACAATGGTGCCGGCGGCACCAGCCTTCACCGCTTCCCTGATCATATGCAGAGTCTCCTCTATGGTTCCGGTTTTAGGACCTCCGGCTATCATGATGGGAGCAGCACAGTTTTCCACCACTTCCCGGAAGCTTTCTGCATCGTCGGTAAACTGGGATTTCACAATATCGGCACCTATTTCTGCAGCTATGCGGTCATTAACTTTTAAATAATCCTTATCATAGAAGACTTCCTTATTTTTAAAATTAGCCATAACCGGCTCAATTATTACCGGAAGCCCCACCTTTTCGCATTCTTTCACTATAAGCCCATTTTTCTTTATTTCCTCTGCCTCCATAGAGGGGTCATCAAATCCCAGGGTAAGATAGGTCATAACCCCATCAGCTCCGCACCTTATGGCATCCTCTATGGAAGTGCAAATGGTAGTCCTTACTTCATTATAGGGGACCGAGCCCTTATAGCTTTTAGTCATGTTAATCCAGTCTATGAGGAGAATCAGGGAAGGAACACAGCGGCCCATTAAGTATTCTGCAGAATATTTAAGGTAGCCGTAGCTGATAATAACTCCGCTAGCCCTGGAATATTTAAAAATTTCCATATATTTATTTATTTCATTTATATCCTCCAGGCCGGGTATGGGCCCCTGAAGCAGGCCATGGGCATAGGGAATTATTACTCCCCTGCCAAACCTAGGGTCAATCAGCCTGCTCATGCGAATCTTTTTTCCGTACATAAATCCTCCTTGTGGCAAATGGTTTATCTTATCTGCTTAGATATATAGTTATTTATATCTTTCAATGTCCTGTACAATTTACTATACACATGCCGAAAGTAATTGTCATATTTTTTGTGTTTTTCCTCATCGGGAATATAACGGACTGCCTCCCTTTCTACCTGACGGTAGGCATGCTTAAAATCCTTATATACCCCCACCCCGATACCGGCCACCATAGCCGCCCCCAGGGGGGTGGCTTCCTCAATGCGGGGAACTTCGATTACCTTTCCAAACACATCGGCTTTATTCTGCATCCAGAAGCTATTTTTTGTGCCCCCGCCGGTTACAATAATCTTATCACTTTCAGTTTCTGAATACCCGGCTATGGCTTTATACAGTTCCAGCGCCTTGTAATTTAAGCCTTCTACCGTAGCCCGGATAACATCCTGCCGGCTGCTCCTGCTGTTAATCCCCAGGTATGCTCCCCGGGAATAGTTGTCCTGAACCGGGCAGGTACTGCCATATATATCCGGGAGCATAAATATCCCCCCGGAACCTGGTTCCGCCTCCTGAGCCTGCTGCATCAATATATCCCATATGTTCTGTTTTTCCTTGTCTGCCATCAGCTGTTCGCTGCCTGCCAGATGGTCCTTAAACCATTCCATTACCCCTGAAGATACCATCACTCCGTAAGCCCCGTATTTGCCTTCAATTATATGGGCCTGGCATATAATGCTCTTACCCAGACCTTCTTCTTTTAGTATGGGGCGGCTCATACACTTATGGTAATGCTCATAAGTCCCTATTACCCCCACCAGGTTATCTTCCTGGTCTCCGGCAGCAGCATAAACCCCCATCAGGCCATCCAGGCCTCCTAGTACCACCGGGGTTCCTTCCTTCAGGCCAGACTGCTCTGCAGCTTTTGCCCCCACTTCTCCTAAATAGGTTCCGCTGGGACGGGGATGGGGATATATATCCATATCCAAATTAAACATATCAAACAGCTCCGGAGACCACTCCAATTTTTCCTGATCCAGCATCAGGGTGGTGGATGCCAGCGAATAATCGGTAGCTACCTCCCCGCATAATTTGTAATTTATAAAATCTTCGATAAGCAGCCATTTGTATATTCTTTCATACAGGCGGGGCCGGTTCTGCTTGAACCATAAATTCCTGAAGATGGTATTAAGGTGCCAGGGCTTCTGGCCGTTGATTTTATATATCTGTTTAAAATCCGCATTTTTAGAAAACCATTCCAGCTGCTCCAGGGTCCGGTTATCGTGCCAGCTTATAAACGGATACAAACAGTTGCCGTTTTTATCAATGGGTACCCCGTCACAGGCAAAACCGGTTACGGCAATGCCTTTTATAAGCCGGGGTTTCCCTATACTGCTGACCGCCTCCTTAACCGAACCGGTTACGCAGTTCCAGATATTATCCGGATCCCAGAAAGCAAAATGCCGGCCATCCTGATCTTTGTACACCACCTCAGTTTTCCTCCTGCCGCTGGCTGCCAGATTACCGTAGTAATCATAAACCGCAGCCTTTATGCTGGTAGATCCGATATCTATAGCCATAAGGTACATTGCTCCGGTCTCCTCCTTCCGTGGATAAAAACTAAATTGAAATTCAATTTTATGATATAATTTTTAAGATTTATGTAAATATACAAAATTGGTATGGAAGATTTAAATCCCAGGCTATTGCTCAAAAACCTCAAGGACAACCCGGTGATACCCTGCACTAATGACTTTTCCCTTATCTCCAGTCCCCGGTTTAGTAATATTAAAATAATTTTAATGTATGACCTGGACATCATAAACCTGTTTAAGATAGCCAAGAAGAATCTGGAGATTAAAAAGGAAATAATCCTCAATGTGGATATGATAAAGGGTATTTCCTGCGATAAAAACGGGCTTGGTTTTTTAAAACAGTACCTGCATATCAATACTATTGCATCCTCCAGTCCTAAAGTAATAAACTATGCCAAAAAACTGGGCTTTACCATTGTGCAAACCCTGTTTATGTTTGATACCAAATCCCTGGAAAAAGGGATAGAGCTAATCCAGCAGAGCAAGCCCCATTTTATAGATATCAGGCCGGGTATTTCCTACCTGATAATTGAAAAAACACTAAAAAAAAGAATCACCAATATACCCATTATCTGTTCCGGACTTATACAGAAAGAATCAGATATCAAAAACATATTAAGCAAAAACGCCACTGCAGTTACTACCAGCAACCAGGCCTTATGGAATCTTTATGTTTAAGTCTTTCCGGTTACACTGCTGCTGGCCACCTCTATAATATCTACAATCTGCAAAGGATGACTGCCATTGGCTGCCTTAAGATTGCTTAAGCACAGAGGGCAGGAAGTCACCAGAAAACCGCAGCCACTGGCCCTGCATTCATTAATTATCTGCCCGGCCATATTCCCGGCCACCTGCTCATCCAGCAGCCGGATATAGCCTCCGCAACAGGAGGCCTGCTCTCTGTTTCTAAAAAACTCTACTCCTTCTGATCCTAGGAGTTTTTTCAGTACCGCCCTGGGCTGGTCATACAGGCCGCAGTATCTGCCCAGTTTACAGGGATCAAAATACATGTATTTAACCGGCTCACTGGAAACAGTTTTAACCCTGTCCAGGTTATCAGCCAAAAACTGGGTATAATGGAGCACTTTTTGGCCCCATTTAAGCCCTTCCTTTTCGTATTCACAACTGAAAGCATAATAATCTTCGGGAGCAAGGGCCACCAGCTGCTTAAAATTGTATTTCTCTATTTTTTCATAATTCTGCTTCATCAGCTTGCTGGAAAGCTCTTCTGCTCCCAGATCCCTGGCCAGCACCCCGCTGGATACCTCACTGGGGTCGTAGATATAGGAAAAACCCATGGAATCAAGAAGGCCGCCAAACTGCCGGATAAGTTCCGGCTCAAAATTTTGGGCATACTCTCCAGCATACAGGTACACATCATACTCCCTTTCTCTGTCAGCGGGCGGGTTTCCTGGTTTCTGTCCAAAGAAATTGCCGTACTTTTCCAGGTTGTCCTTAATATCATATACCGGACGGGGGGCCACCCCCTCCTTCAGGGCGGCAGCTTTTGCAGCCCGGTTGTTTTCCATTACCTGTTTGCCATCATCCCAGCAGAACTGTTCACATCGGCGGCAATCATTGCAGAGATAAAAAGAGCGCCCGTCAGCCTGCTTTAATTCTGTAGCCTTCTTTTGAAACAGGTAAAACAGATAATTTTTATTGGTTTCCAGGATTTTATGATCCTTGGTAGCATTAAATGAAGGACAGCAAAACTTGCAAAAATTATGGCAATATATGCACTGCCGGTTGGACCTGTCATCAAAGCTCATAATAATCCCCTATCAAATCAGTTTACCCCTGGTAAGGATATTGTTTTTATCCACCGCATTTTTTATATCCCTAAGCAGCCCGTATCCCGGCCCCAGCTCTTTCTTGAGCATCTTATTTTTAATCATCCCGATACCATGGTGGTGGCTGATGGATCCCCCCATCTTAAGCGTAAGCTCCATTATGTCATTCCAGATTTTATAAAACTCATCAATAGCCTGCTGCTCATCCTCCCGGTTAACATAAAATATGCTGTAGGAAGAAATGCCATGGGTATAGGCATGGGAAAAATGAGATGCTACCACAATATTTCTCTGGTTAAAATATCTCTCAATTTCATAGTAGATACCCTTTATCCTGGACCAGGAAGCAGAAATCTCTATGGCATCGGATATGCCCCCGAATTCCTCATCTTTTTCCATGATATGCCTGGTGTCAAACCTGTTTTCATACCACATCTTTCCCAGGGTATCCCCGATGTTTTTTCCCCCGTTTTTTGAACATATCTGCTCGGATACCCTGCTTTGCGCCTCCACCAGCTCCGATTTGCCTTCATAGCAGAGTACCAGCAGGCAGCCCTGATAGCTAAAACCAATATTTTCAAATTTCAGTTTTGATTCCTGACGGTTGTAAAGCCTTACTACCGGCGGAGCCAAGCCGCTCTGCAGTATATCCCTTATGGAATCCAGCCCGGCATAAATATCCTGGTACAGGTAGCACTGAAAATTCATCTTCTCCGGAAGCCGGTAAATTTTTAGATTGGCCCTGGTAATTATGCCCAGGATTCCCTCGGAACCTATAAACATGTTCTTTATATCCGGTCCGGTGGAGCTTCTGGGGGTATCGGTAAGTTCAATTACCTCCTGGTTGGGCAAAACCGCCTCTATGCCTACCAGGAAATCCTCTATGCCTCCGTATTTAGTGGAAAACTGACCCACTGATTTGGTAGCAATCAACCCGCCAATGGAGGCTGACCGGAAAGACTGAGGATAATGCCTGAAAGTATAGCCCCGCAGATTCAGGTAATCCTCTAAATTTTGTGCTATTACCCCTGCTTCCGTTTTAACTACCAGTGACTGGTGGTCAATACCCTGAATCCGGTCAAAATGTGACATATCGATGGTTATGCCCCCCTCTACCGGTATAATTCCGCCCACCGTGCCGGAACCGCCCCCGTATACATTTACCGGTATTTTTTCCTGGTTGGCGATTCTTAAAATGCTTTTCAGATGCTCCATGTTTTGGGGAAATAAAGCTACTTCAGCACTTGCCGGCGGCTGACCGTACAGGTCTATCCATTTGTAGCAAATAGGGGTAACATCCCTGGACAGGGTAAACAGATCATTGGGATTGGTGGTGATATTCTGGCTGCCTATTTCTTTGCCCAGCCTCTCCATAATGCTTTCACTAATCATTGCCGTCTCTTCTTCTAAACTTTCATAAAGCAAAAAGAGTCCAACAAAATACACACAGCAATGTACTTTGTTGGACTCTGTTTCTCAGCCAACTTTTTACAGCTGTTTTTTTTATAGCATATTTTTAATCCACTGTCAAAACATTCTACCGACTTATGTTGTTATTCAGTGATATTGTCACTAGCAAGTTATTCAGGGAAAATGTCACCTGCCGGCCCTTTACTGGCTGCTGGATCAATATTCAGAGCCAGGTAATTGACAGTTTTTTTATACCCCTGGTTTTGCTCATATTATGAAGGCCAAACTTGACAAAGAAATTATCTGATTCTATGATTGAAACCGATAACATACACTTTTAATTTCTAAGAATTTTTAATTAATTACGATGTTTCATTATGCAAATGAGGAACTTAAATGCCATTTTTCAGGATTAGGGGGTTACCAACATGTCTGAAATTATCAACGAACTAAAAGAGGCCATCTTTGCCTTCAACGGAAAGCTTTCCCGGCAATTGGCCGCCGAGGCATTAGAAGGAGGCAAACAGCCCGAAGAAATTTTGGAGGGAATGACTGAAGCCATCAGAAAGATTGGAGATGGGTTTGAAAGCGGAGAACTGTTTCTCCCGGAATTAGTGGGAGCAGCCAGTGCCATGTCAGAGGCCATTTCGGTAGTAGAAGAGAACCTGGAAAAGACCGGAAAGAAGGTAGAAAAGACCAGCACCATAGTGCTGGGCACAGTTAAAGGTGATATCCATGATATAGGAAAGACCATGGTAAAAGCATTTCTGGTAGCCGAGAATTTTAGAGTAATTGATCTGGGTGTAGATGTGGCTCCCGAGGAATTTTTGGAAGCAATAGAAAAGTACGATCCTGAAATCCTGGCCCTTTCTGCCCTTTTAACTACCACCGTAGCAGAACAGAGAAAAATAATTGAAATCCTCAAAGAAAAAGGAATGAGAGACAGGGTGAAAGTGATAATAGGAGGAGCTGCTACCAACCAGGAATTTGCCGATGAAATAGGCGCAGACGGCTATGAAACTACTGCCCCCAGGGCACCCAGGTTATGCAAAAGTTTACTAGGAAAGGAGTGAAGCCGGTATGGCATATGAAAAAGGAATTAAACGGAATATACGCCCCCTGGAGATTTTAAACCAGGAACAGATAGAGGTAATCCATAAAAAAACCCTGGAAGTTCTGCAGAACACAGGGGTAAGGTTTGAAAGCAAAAGAGCCTTGAAACTTTTTAAACATAACGGCTGCCAGGTTGATGAGGACAAAAAGCTGGTAAAATTCCCTACATGGCTGGTAGAGGATTGCCTGCATAAATGCCCCAGCAACTTCCAGGTCAAAGGCCGGGGATCCGGCCAGGGATTTAATTTCGGAGGCAATACCACCCATTTCCTGCCTTTCCCGGGCAAAGATACCATTGATCTGGAAACCTGGGAACCCAGACCTCCCACCAGGAAAGAATTTTACGATGTGGTCAAAGTAATGGATGCGCTGGAGACGGTTCACTATACAGGATCCTATGTGCCCTGGTTTGGCTTTAAGAATACTCCTGCAGTTATGCAGATGCTGGAAGGAGACGCTGCCAATTTCAGGAATAGCACCATGCCCCTTCACTGCAATTATGGTAATGACTGCGAAATATTTGCCATAGAAATGGCCAAAGCCCTGGGTGCCATTAATCTGGGTGTAGTGGCCATATCGCCCCCTCTAACCTATCAGGAAGATGCCTGTATTTCCGCCTTCAGGAATGTTGAGGCTGGATTTCCCCTGTATATACAGAGCGGCGCCACCTATGGCTCAACCTCACCGGTTACTGCCGCCGGAGCTACAGTAACCAATAATGCTGAATTAATGGCCGGAGTAGTCCTGGCCCAGCTTATAAAGCCGGGAACCGGGGTTCTGGTAAGCGATTTTGGTTTCTCCCAGAACATGCGCTCGGGCTATCCGGTTTTCGGGAGAATAGAAAGCTCCCTGCATCAGGTGGTATTTAACCAGATCTGGCGAAGATACAACATACCAATAGGCAACCACTCTACAGGAACCTCCAATTCCAAAAGGATAGATTACCAGTGCGGTTACGAGAAAACAACCTCCTGCTGGCTGTCCCTGTTATCCGGAGCAAATGAAATAGGTTTTCATGGCTGTATATACGGGGAGCTGTCATTCCACCCTGCCCAGTTAATCCTGGATGACGATGTTGCAGCAATGATTGGCCGTTTCCTGGAGGGCATCCAGATAAACGATGAAACCCTGGCCATAGATGTCATCAATGAGGTGGGCCCCATTCCCGGCACCTATCTTACCCAGGAACATACCAGGAAGTGGTGGAAAAAAGAACAGTTTATCCCCCAGAGCGCCGACAATCTGACCTATATGGAATGGATGGAAGCAGACAAAAAAGACTGTATCCAGTATGCAATGGAACGGATGGAAAAAATAGTGGAAACTTACAAACCGGAGCCTCTGCCGGATAAGGAGGAAGAGGCCATAGAGAATATAATGAAAGAAGCCCGAAAGCATTACCGTAAAACCGGGCTGATATCGGATAAGGAATGGGAGGTCTATAAAAAAGACCTGACCTCTCCGGGGTATCCCTATTATTAAAAAGTGAAAAACCTGGCCAGTATTACAAAAGTGCTATATAAAATAATTGCCTGTAGTAAATTTAAAGGTGAATCCAAATTTGCTACAGGCAATTCTAATCTCTTCTGCTAAATTATGCCATCCCTGGCTTAAATGTTCCCTATACTCCTACAACTTTTTTTACTTCAGGAATTTTTTCCTTAAGCACTCTTTCAATGCCCTGGGCTAAAGTAATCTGGGACATGGGGCATCCGCCGCATGCACCGGTAAGCTTTACCTTTACCACTCCATCATCACTTACATCTACTAACTCCACATCTCCGCCGTCTGCCTGCAGAGAAGGTCTTATTTCATCCAATGCTTCTTCTAATTTTTCCTTCAACCTAAACTACCTCCTAATATAGTTACCTTAAGAATAATGATACAAATATTGTATCATTATGTCAACATAATCATCTTTTATCCACTGCCTAACTATAGACCACCCCGCAATATACATCAACCCATATTATTTTAGAAGGGGCTATTTGCCGGTTGACTGGTACCTGATGGTTTCCTGGGGGCAGTTTTGCTCACACACCCCGCATTGCAGGCAGAAAGTTTTATCAATTTCTGCCTTTTTGTTCCCAACGGTCACCGCTTCCGCTTGGCAAACCGACCTGCATATGCTGCAGCCATCGCAATTTTCTTGATTTACCACATAAGATTTTCTGGCAACCCTGCCCGGCAGGCCCTGCAGGGCTCCATAGGGGCATATATATTTATGGAAAACTTCAGGCTGGAATATAAAGGCAAGTATTGCTCCCAGGCCCAGTATTATAAACAGTATGGGTATGTTTACCTTAACTATACGGGTAACTACTATGGCCACTGCCATAAGGGCCAGCATTATCCATGGTAAAGCCCTTGACTTCAATATCCCGGGTACACCTAACCGTTTGTAACCCATTTTTTTCACCAGCCAGTTTATAGGCCTCATTGCAGTATTAATGGGGCATATCCATCCGCAGTAAATTCTTCCAAAAAAGATGGCTGCTATAAGGGTTGCCCCAAAGACAATCAGCCAGACAATCATCTGTCCCTGAAGTATTAGAAAAATAAAAATAATTAAAAAAGCAATCTGTGATATTATCCTGGCCACATTCTTCATAAAATTCTCCTTCTCTTTCTTGACTGAAAGCAGTTTAGTATAATATAGGATAAATAGCGGTAACATATGTTACGGAAGGGATATAATATGGATATTGATATCAGCCAGCTTGGCCAAAGCAGCATTTTTGAAGGACTTTCCCCTAGAGAAATAGAAGATGTGCTGGAACAGATCTTTTATACCATAAAGCCATACAGCCAGGGACAGATAATATTTTCCCAGCACCGTTTATCCCATAGCCTTGGCATAATATTGGAGGGCAAGGTAAAGGTAGCCAAGTTTCTGCCCAGCGGCAAAAACATAATAATCGCCAGGTTTACCCCTCCGGCTAGTTTCGGGGAAGGTACAGTATTCTCACAGCAGGAATTTAACCCTTCCACGGTTATGGCCGACTCCAGGGCCAGAATTTTATTTATAGACCAGGCCAACCTTTTAAAATTATTCGCTGTAAACCAGCAGATAATGACCAATTTTTTAAAACTTCTATCCCGGAGGCTGCTGCTTCTTAACCAGAAAATCAGCCTGCTCTCCTTAAGCTCCATAAGGGAAAAATTATCCTATTACCTGCTGGACCTGTCAGATAAACAGAATTCCCTGACCGTCAGGCTCCCCTATACCAGAACCTATCTGGCCAACTATTTATGTATCCCCCGGCCATCCCTGTCCAGGGAACTGTCCCGCATGCAGAAAGATGGCCTCATACTGTCTGAAGGCAGAAAAATAACTATTATAGATATTCAGGCACTGGAAAATTTACTGCTATAAAATAAGGGTGGTTGGAAAAAGGAGGTTAATAGTTTATATTGAAATCAGGTTATTGAAAAAAGGGGGTATCATGGCAGCAGAACAAGAAGTAAGAATAATTCTGGAAGAAGCAGAAGAAACCATAAAAGGGCTGGATAATGCCGGCCAGGACCAGATGATCAAAGAAAGAATTGATGCCTTACAGGAATGCATCCTTATATTGAGCAGGAAGATAGATGAAAATTCTGAATATATGACTGATTTATATAAAGAAATATCCAGGATCAAAGAAAAGATCTGATGTTGGTCGCGCAGTGTAAATCGGTCACCATTATTATCTTCATTGCTTGAAATACTATAAAATGATGGCCCGCTCCTTTTGGTCTAAATCCTTTGCAGTAAAGTAAAATTGTGGCTAGCTGTAGAACAGCATTATAGGCACAGACAAATTTCCTGTCTGAAGAAAGTCCAATAACCTTTGCATCCTTTATATCTCTTCTTGCAAGCTCTATTAGATTTTGGATTTCTTTCTTTGAAGTTTCATGATGCTTTACTATGCCCTGGTTCAGTAAGTCTTCTAAGTTCATCTTCGTTTCCTATAATGTATATCTTCTTATCATTTAGGATAGAGTTTATAAAATGGTCTTTTTCTGTTGCTTTTTTTATAAATTTATCTAATGAAAAAACCGCATAATTAATCTCCCGCATTAGTTTTCCCCTGGGCTCCGATAGGATGCTTGAAAGCCTTTTAGAGGAGATATCTCCGATAACCATTAAGTCAATATCGCTTGACAGGTTTTCCTCTCCCCTGGCATAAGAGCCATAGATGAAAGCAAATTTAATTCCCTCTTCTTTAAAGCTCTCTCTTATGATTTCTGCTACCCCTACAGTTTTTAAAAAAACATTTTTTAAGTCCTGGGCTATGGGACAATCCTGGTTTAACTTATAATAAATCCTGTTACCCTGTGCTGAGCTTACAATTAAGCCAATTTTTTCTACCTCACGCTGAACCCCCCTTATGTGCTGAGAGGTAAGCTTAGAGATCTGCCTCTGGTAGAAACTATCATCAGCATTAAACAAAAATAGTTCTAATATCTCCACCCTTGTTTTGGAAGAAAAAAGTATATTTAGCATAATTCAATTCCTTTATACAATGTGTAGTCAATTATCAAATGCAGTTTTGCTGTTATATGGTAATCAAAAATTGAAATAACCTAGGTTAAGCAAAATTGTAAACTTAAAAGAAGATATACCGAAAATTAAATTTTAATATCTTAATATAAGCATTTATATTTCTAATACCCATCCATTTTTGGTGAATATAATTAAGACCATTTAAAATAAACATTTTAACTGTAATGTCGATGTAGTGCTTTAGCCAGCTGAGCAACACACCCTACTAATAAATTTTACCAGAGCGTAGTGCTCTCAGAGTTCAGATATTTAAAAATAACAGCAAGTTGTAACTGTGCACTATTAATGAAGTTATTGTATACTTGCGTAATCTACCTGGGGGAAAAGGTATTTAAATATATTATTACTTTAACATAACAGAAAGGAAATAATATGGAACCGCAATCCAAGCTAATACCTAAAATTATAATAGGGGTGATTATCTTTGTAGTTGCCCTTATTGTTCTTTTTAACGCTATTGTCATTGTGCAGGCAGGTAATGTGCAAGTGCTGACCCAGTTTGGAAAAACTGTGGGAGTTACATTTAAGCCAGGCATTCATTTTAAGATTCCCTTTATACAGAACACAGTAAATTATTCTACCAGGCAGGTTACATATGAAACCAGTGACCAACCTGAAGCAAGCCGGGCAGTTTACACCGATTATTCGGTTGATACCACTTCTTCTGACGGACAACAGGTGCAATTAAAGTATACAATCAGGTTCTCCATTGACAGCAGCCAGGCAGAATGGGTATTAAACAATATTGGAACCATGGATGAATTGGTAGAGAAGGTAGTCAAGACAGAAGCAAGATCCCTTGCCAGGAATATACCTAAAAAATATACTGCCTTCCAGCTTTATTCAGAGCAAGTTTTTGTTGTACAGTCAGAGCTTGCAGAAACCCTCAGACCCATATTTGAGAGAAATGGGGTTATAATGGACGAGTTCCTATTAAGAAAAATTGATTTTACTGATGAATACTTTACTATTCTTGAAGAAAAGCAGATTGCTGAAGAAAGGATAGAGGTTGAAAGAAATGTATTGGAGCAGGAAAGGATAAAGAAAGAACAAACCATAATTAAGGCTGAAGCAGAGGCTGAACAAATTACTATCAAGGGTGAATCCCTGAGAGAATACCCAGAGATTATACAGCTGGAGTTTATACAGAAGCTTTCTCCAAACATAAGCTGGGGGATATTGCCTGATAGCATAGTTCCGCTAATAGATTTAGGCGACCTTCAAAAAGATTTAGATGATTATGAAGCACCACCTACAACAACCAATGAACCAGAAATAGAAGAAGAAGCTGAAGAGGAGGAGCCCTTGCTGGGAGAATAGTATTCAGTTTATCTAAAATGATAAATATAGCCTTAAAATAGTAAATATTTATAGTTTTTAGTACCGTGTAATAAGTTATAATTCTACAGGTGCTGCAAAATAAGGGGAACCTGTTTACTTATAGATAGAACTGTAAGCATGTTTGCAGTTTAGTAATTTCTGCTTTGAAATAGAGAAAGCCGGATAGTAACCGGCTTTCTCTATAAGTGTTTTTTTCTTTTATTATTCCTCTACAAAACCAACCGCCCCATCAAAATCTGCCAGAATAAATCCTATGCCCCATCTAATTTTCTCCCCATATACGCCATTCTATGGCTTCATATTTTACCTTGTTCTCAACAACATTAAATTTTCCCAAAAATTTAACAATTTCCCTATTTCCCCCCACTGATTTCAGCTATTATATTAAACATAGATACGCAACCCTTATTTACATAAATAGGACCATAAACCACTATGTCATTAATGCCTGAAATAGAAACCGTTAAGAATAATACCGACTCTACAATCCTGGTATACTTCAATAACGGAATTGTAAAAATATTTGATTTAAAGCCATTTCTGGATAACACACAGCTCCCCCACAAACGTAAAACTTAATTCTCAAGGAGCAATCCTAAATGGCAACACATCTATAAGTGACTACGACCTCTGGGCCAGAAGCAAATTCTACGGATGGAGTAAATAAATGGCTGAATTCATCAAATACTTTGAAAAATCAGAAGATCCTGTACTGGTTATAGACAGCCGTAAACATACAGCACAGATAAACAACGCCATGTGCAATTTACTGGCCGCTAATCATTTGCATGGCAATGAAAAATTGACTGTCCAAAATGTTAAATCTCTTCTAAATAAAGCCATAGCTGATAAGGAGAAGCAGCAACGCTAACCAGCGCTTTAGAAGATGTATCACTAGATAGCTATAGGGCAGACATTGCTTTTAAGAACAAAGGAAAAGATGTAACCTTTAAAAATAATATAATTCTTATTTCATATAAAGCTAAAAAACAGATTAAAAGTAATCTTTTAATACTTTGCTTTTGCTGGTTTTCCTTAGTTTGCAGAGGGTTTTAAATTGTATTTGCCTGATTCTTTCCCTGGTAACACCAAATTCCCTTCCTACTTCTTCAAGAGTTCTCGGGTGTCCGTCGTGCAACCCAAACCTAAGCTCTAAAATCTTTCTTTCCCTGCCGGTAAGGGTACCTAAAACCTGCTGTATTTGTTTCTGGAGCATGGCGAATGATGCAGCATCAGCAGGCTTTTTGGCTTCTGCGTCTTCTATAAAATCTGAAAGATGGGTATTTCCTTCTTCACCAATAGGAGTCTCCAGTGATACCGGCTGCTGGCTTATTTTTATTATCTCCCTTATTTTGTCCGGAGTAAATTCCATCTCATCTGAAATTTCTTCGGCTGAAGGATCCCTGTCCAGCTCCTGGACTAGTCTCCGCTGCACCTTTATTATTTTATTTATATTATCACACATATGTACGGGCACCCTTATGGTTCTTGCCTGATCAGATATGGCCCTGGTTATACCCTGCCTTATCCACCAGGTTGCATAGGTTGAAAATTTGTAACCCTTTCTGTAGTCAAACTTTTCAACTGCCTTTATCAAGCCAAGGTTGCCTTCCTGTATACGGTCAAGAAAGGTTATTCCTCTTCCGGTATATTTTTTGGCAACACTTACCACCAGCCTTAAGTTTGCTTTTATCAGGGCCTGTTTGGCAGCAAGGTCTCCTGCCTCAACCCTTTTTGCCAGCTGGGTTTCCTCGACTGCTGAAAGAAGCCTTGTTTTGCCTATCTCTTTCAAGTACGTGCTCACAGAGTTATTATTTGAGAACTTGATGAAATTATCTGCCTTTTTCTTGGCAGTTTTATTCTTTTTTTTCGACAGGGCCCCATCTTTGCCCAAGATATCTATATCCAGCCTGTGTATCGCATTATAGATATTTTCAATTTGGGATTTCGACAAATCTAATCTGGGCAGGGTATCAGTAATTTCTTCAAATGTAAGCGTGCCCTCTGCTTTGCCTTTAGATATCAAAGATTTTATTTTTTTCTGTTTGCTTTCTTTATCTATTTTAATCACCTAAATCGTAAATTTTAATAATTTTTTGTGCAAAGACCTGCATCTGCAAATCCTTACCTGTCTTTTTATGCCAGAAGAAAGTCTGAATATTATTTGGGAGGATATCCCAAAAATATACTTATTTGTTTAAAATTTTATTACAAAACTTCTAATTGTTGTTACTATAACATAAAGTTACTAATATAGATAAAAGCACCCGGGCAACAAAGAAAAGCTATTACCAGATAGGCCGGTTAAGGCTCATTTAGGTGGCCAATACTATGTTGGAGTTTTAGTGACTACCTGTTATGGTATGATACAGGCAAGGGCCTAGTAGAAGAAGATAGGGTAAACATTAAAGCTAGATACCAATAAATTCAAACACCCTAAGACTTAGCACTTTGAAAAAAGCTCGAATAGTAGGAGGAAAAAATGTCAAGGAGTATCAATTCCCAACACAAAAACAAACGTGGTGAATATGTTAATTTCGGAATATCATGACTTCTTGATCATCACAGAGCCAAGGAAGGCCAACGGCGTGGGGTGGTTGACGATTTGAACCTTAAACCGGGTGATACTGTACTGGACCTGGGTTGTGGGCCAGGGCTATGGACGTCTCTGCTGGCTGAAAAGGTAGGCCCGGCCGGTCGGGTTGTTGGTCTTGACAGCGATACGGATTTCATCAGGTATGCTTCGGAAAACATCACAGATTTGTATGAGCAAACTATTGAATTTCATAAAGGTGACTTCCGTTCGATCCCATTCGAAGATGACAGCTTTGATCTGGTTTTATTTGGAAACTGTTTTTCTTATGTTGCAGATCATCAGAAGGTCTTTGAAGAGCAAAAACGGATGACATAAAAAGGCGGAAGGATTGCTATTAAAGATTTTGAGGGTTCTGTTTTGGCTATTCATCCTATAGAACCTCTGCTGACATTGAAAGTGATAACTGCGGCAGCTCAGGGTCTTAAAGGAACCCCCCCCCCCCCGGACCCGCCTTTTGACAATTTTTCAGGACAAAAGCTGCGAGACTTTCTTTTGAAAGCAAGTTTAAAAAAAGTGTCAACCGCCTCATATGCGGTACAAATGGTTCCGCCTCTGACGCTGGAAGCAAAACGTTATATTACTGGCAATGCCAAATGGTACGCAGACAAAGGCAGATCCTATCTGTTAGAAGAGGATTTTAAACAATGGCAAGCATGTTTTGATTCCACATCCGAGGAATACATCCTTGACTCGGAAGGATTTTATTTTTGTATGTTGGAAATTCTGGCTATTGGAGAAGTCTAAGTGACATAAACAGAGGCATAACCCTGCATTCACCTGACTGGGAGTTCGTGCTCAACAAAAACAATAGCATCTGGTGGTTGATGATATCCAGCCGGCACGAGAGACCGTAATCAATATTCTTCGTGCTTTGGGCTATAGAAAGGTCAAGGAGGCTGCGGCCGTCAAGGCGGCGGCGCTTGTTGCAATGGAGTAAATCATCTTTAACTACAGGGGCACAACAGGACAGAAGAAAAACAGAAGAATCAGACTAATCAGACGCTATAAAAAAGGTCCTAATACCATCAGGGGCAGGTTTAAGTTATAAAATTATATTTGTTATGATAAATGCAGGAGGGGAACAAAATTGAAACTTATTAAAGAATGGGAAGAGTATATGCTTGAATATAGGAGCAGTGTTTCCCCCTAACTTATGAATTAGGGGCTTTAGAAAGTAAGAAAATAGAAGCCGTTGAGGCTGAAGACATAGGAAAAGGTTTTTCTTATTCGGAAATGGAAGCTGATAAAATCAAAGAAATAATAAAAATCTTGCATAAGATGTATGTTCCCGAAATAGCAAAAGAAGCCCATAGGTGTATAACCAACTTTTGTATTAAACACAAGCAATGGTTGGATTATATGGATAAAAGCTTGCGTGAGTTAGGGGTATAAAATTTATGCGATAAAACGGAACACTGTTGGAACACTCCGTTATCGGGAAATTATTGTAATATATGCAAACCTAAATAAAAACCATAGGTTGGGCAATTTAAGGCCCTTAGAAGCCATTTAAATAAGCCCTATTTTCTGGACCAAGCAAAAGAAATCCATATATACCCATAATTGCCCACTATCCCTGCAATATGGCCCTAATGTTTTTTACAATCGAAAAGTGTACCAAATTTCAGCCGAAAACTGTGCCACTAATACAAAAAAAAGCTATATTTAAGCTATTTTAAAAAATTTTTCCGAAACTTGAGTTAACTGTTTACAGCATAATACATGAATATTATGCGCATACTTTTGATATTCTTTAGAGTCAAGTTTTAGCAATTATTTTAAACACCTAGCTATCTGCTAACAGACCAGGAGCCTCCATCAGAGTCTGTTCCACTAGCGTACGTTGCTGACTCATTAAGCTTTCCTGAGAGTGTAGTTTTATGGTATGAATTATCATTCTGTGAGCAAGAACCAGTCCATCTGCTTATCAGGTTTGCAGTTATCTTAAGATTATAAGTAGATAAATTTAATGTTCCAGAAAAAGATATGGTTGCATTAAAAGGGCAGCCATATGCAGTACCTGAAAAACTGGAACTGCCGCTTACATTACCTGTATCCAAATTAATATTTAGATTTATGGGATATGTGCTACGGTCAGCAACACCTGTAAGAACTCCTGAGCCTTTAAGGTTTACTGTGCCACTTAGCACTTCTTGGCATCCCCATGTTAGAGCTATGCTATCACTGGAACTGCCCTCGGAATTACTGGCAGTTGCTGTTAATGTATAAGAATTGTTATTTTTCAAATTTATTTGTACTTTATTTGAACCCCATGCTCCATTACTGTCGTCTTTGCTAAATGAAATCTCAGGTTCAGGTATTCCTGTAGTTTCAGCAGAAACCTTATAATAGCAAACTTTATCTTCTTCAGAAAAAGTAGGGCCTTCTACAATTTTAAGTTTTATTGTTGGTGCTTCAGCTAAATCTTCTTCTTGATCTTCTTCATTTTCTTCTTCGGCTTCTTCCTGGTCTTTTTCTATTTCCTTTTTATTCTCCAAATTCTCTATTTCTTTTTCTAAACCTTCTATTTCTGCATTAACTTCGTCAAGCCTTGTTTTCAAATTTGAAAGCCCTGTGGTATCAGTTACTATGTACCCCTGTTCTTCGAAGTATTTATAAGAATTTATCTTGTCTTCAAGATATTTTTTCTCCAGGGTTTTTTTATCAAGTTCTTTTTTTTGGCCAACAATTTCATCAGCCTCTAATTTCTTATTTGCATTTAGAGTACTAGTAATGGTATTAAGTATTATAGTTATTCTTTCATCTTTGGCCTGTTCTTTTTCTGTATCTTTAGTATCTTTATCTTCCTCTATCTGCCCATCTTTCTTTTCATCTTCTGGAGCGTTTTGGTCTTTGGTATTATCACCTTTATTTTCCATATTTATTATTATGCCAACAGTAATGTCACTTATTTTTTCATCAGTAGTATCTGAAGTTGACTTTCTTTTAGCAATCTTATTAATAGCTAATGCTATGTCTTTCTTTAACTCGTCTGTATCTACACCCTGCTCTTTTAGTTTTTGTTCTATTATTTCTTCTTCATCTTTATCACCCTGCTGATCATCATTTTTTTTAGGTTTTGTTTTAAAGGTATTTGTTAATGAATCAATTCCTGTTAGCAGGCCTGTTTCATCATATGTTGTTGCCGCTGTTTTGCCGCCTTCTAAATATATCTTATTAATTTCAGCTTTGTATGATTCTGCTGTCTTGTTTGCATCACCGTCATACCCGATATCACCGTAATTTTGTACATTCTGGGTGTAATCTTCTACTTTTTTTTTGGTTTCCATGGCTTTGCCACCAAAAGAAAAAAGACCTGCTGCTAAAACAACAATACCAGTGACTGCAAGATAGGTAAGAATTACTTCACCCTTCTGCGAAGATAGAAAATGGAATAAACTTAAAAATTTATATAAGTATTTTTTCATTTAAATTTTATCCTTCTTTCTGGAGACATTTATTAATTTATCATCAGAATTAAAGGTACATATTACAAGGCCTCCAGCATAATTAATAATTTTTAAACCTGTATTTGTATCCACAATTATTTCATCTTCTTCTCCTAGAATTGCCCCTACCTGCTTAGAGCTCAGCCCAAAGGTAAAATCTTCCGGTTTTATTTCTAAATTATCATCAATAATATCTTCCAGAATAATATAATCTCCGCCTTCGTAATCCCCATTATTAAAAATAAAATATCTTTCAATTCCTGCATATATCCAATCCTCAACCCTAGCATTATTATTGCCTTCATCAAATATTACTAAAAATTCATCTGGATATCCTAAGAAGGTAACAAGTTCCTGCTGCTTTTGGCTCAAGTCTTCCTTTGGCAAAATGCTATTTTCTTCTGAAGTGTTTTCGTCTATTTCATTTTGTTGGGCATCGGAAGAATCATCTACTATTGTTTCGGTATCAATGGTTTTTGTTTCTATTACTTCATTATCGGCTTCTACTGGTTCTATTTTATTTATATTGTTTAAAATATAAAAGGTTAAAATTACCGAAACAGCAACAAAAGCTACTGAAATTAATGTAATAAAAAATATACTAAAATAATTCTTTTTACCCCGGTTATTATTTTTATCAACAGTTTTATTTTCAGAAAGTTCTGATGAGGTATTTGTTAAGCTATAACCACAATGCTTACAGTATTTGGAATCCTCAATTATTTTTTTTCCACAACTTGGACAATACATGCACTTTTAAGTGTTTATATAAATAAAGGCAATAATACAGAACGAAAGTTATAAAGTCAAAATATCGAATTGATTTATTTAAAATCTAAATGAAACTGTATCGTTGCTTACCGTGATAATCTAAACGAAATTATTTTAATAATTGGGATAAATCTCTATATTTGAAAAAACTATATTTTCAAATATAGGGGGTAAGGATGTTGGCAATGAGGTATAAAAAAGCAGTAACTTCTGAACTTAAAAAAAGATACAACAAATCAACTAAAAAGCAAAAAGGGGCTATCCTTGATGAATTTACCGCCATTACTGGCTATAACCGCTCTTATGCATCCTGGATACTGAAGGCAAAAAAACAAAAAATCATAGGGTATATGACAAGCAAAGGTAAAAAGATAAAGTTTGTGGTAGGAGAAAAGAAAAAAAGAAATAAACCCAGGATATACGGTCATGACGTATGCCTTGCACTGAAGAGGATCTGGGTAGTATTTGACTTTATCTGCAGCAAGCGCCTTGCCCCTTTTATGGCTGAAGCTGTAGAAAAGTTAGAAAAACATAAGGAGATAAATATATCTTACCCCCTAACCATACTTATATCTTACCTCATTTTTTATCCAGTTTTTGGGGGTAATTATAATCTTTGAATACCCCCGAAAACATACTCTGAATTTCCTGGCTGCTTATTCCTACCTCCAGCGCCATCCGGGTATGGGCATAAGAACATAAGGGGCAGCCATTTACCTTGGTAACTGCAGTCATTACTCTTTCCAGAAGCAAAGTGCTTAACTCAGCGTTCCGTTTTGCCCTGACCATATATTTGATGGTACGCAAGCCGTCATAAAATATCCGGTATGATTTTTTAACCGTATATAATTTTTCGCCAAACTCTTTTTCCATTATCTTCAACCTTTTGATTAGGTATCCTTGATCTCTATCTAACAACTTTACCAGCCTCTTATTCTTCAGTTACACCACAATTTGATTCTAATAAGCTCCCCAGCCAGCATCAGCTACAATAATTTCACCATTGATAAAACTGGAATCAGGGGTAGCTAAAAATAAGGCTACTGAAGCTATCTCCTCAGGTTTACCTGTCCTGGGATTAAGGCTCATGTATTGAGTTGCTCTTTCGGAACCGAACTAACTGGGATTATTTATGGTTTCTCCAATATTGGTTTCCACTGCACCCGGAGCTATAGCGTTGCATCTTATTCCTTTGTTTGCATACTGAAAACCTACATTCCTGGTTAGTCCCACTACTGCATGCTTGGAAGCGGTGTAGGCTGCTCCCGCCCTCCTCCCCTTATTCCACCCAGTGAAGCAATATTTATGATAATACCGCTTTCTTTCCCAGTAAAAATGGAAATAGATTTCCTTATTGCCATCATGGGCCCTTTGACATTAACCGCAAATACCTTATCCCATAACTGGTCAGTAACCTCTCCTGCAGGCATGAAATTATCCATAATTCCCGCATTATTTACCAGGATATCCAGTGTTCCGTAAGTATCAACTGCAGTCTCTATCATTTTATCCACATCTTCCAGCTTGGAAACATCAGTTAATACCGGTGTGGCTTCTCCCCCATCTTCTTTTATTTTTTTGGCTACCTCTTCTGCATCTTCAAAGTTGATATCGGATAATATAACCTTGGCTCCCTCTTTAGCAAATAAAATAGATATGGCTTCCCCATGCCGGAAGCTGCCCCGGTTACAATTGCCACTTTGTCTTTAAGTTTCATAATAATTCTTTTTATAAAATTTCTTTATCACAATATGCTAATTTTAGTATCCATTCTAAAACTGTATAAACAAAATTAAATTACATCATGGCCGGAAAAGCTTATAAACTCACTGGTCTATTTGCATTATTTATATTATCCTGTTAGAAATATATAATCCGTATATAAGGACTACAGGGCTATGAAAAAAAATGGTTTTCGCATTGAATATTTATTAATGATTATAGTCTCCTTTTTCTGGGCTATAGGACACCCTCTGGGGAAAATCGTTACCAGGAGCCTGCACCCTTATCAGGTGGCCGCGGTTAATCTGACTATTGGATTTGTGGCAGTGGTGATATTTTTGCTTATTTCAGGCAAGATAAAAAAACTATCCAAGCTCTCTCCCAGGGATATAATGATCTCTCTGGGGCTGGGCGTATTTGGATTTTTTTTCTACCAGATCCTCACTTTTAGCGCCCTTTCCAAAATTCCCGCCTCTATTAATGCGGTACTCATTTCCAGTAATGTAATCTTTATAGCCATACTGGCAGCACCCATATTAAAGGAACGTATAGGCCTTAGTACCAAGATAGGTATAGGCCTGGCTGCAATAGGTGTAGTTCTGGTTACCTTTAACCAGGGCTTTTCATTGAATTTGAGCGGTACCGATATGGATTTAATGGCCTTTCTGGACCCCCTGCTGGCCGCATTATCCTTTGCCCTGTATTCAGTAATTGGCAAGAAACTTTTGGCTAACAACGACCCCCTTATAGTGGCTGCCCTGGCTCTGTTCTCAGGAGCGGTACTGTTAAATATACTGACTGCTTTTACCGTGGGCTACACCCAGATTTTCACAGCCAGCCGGACCGAATTGGGTATATTAATTATATTGGGGCTTACTATGATTGGAATAGCTTATCCCCTATGGTTTACCTGCCTTAAAAAGCTGCCTGCCTCCCATGTTTCCATTTACATATATCTGACACCAGTTTTTGCGGTAGTGCTTTCTTTAATAATTCTAAAAGAAAGTTTTTCCTGGTTATTTTGGGTAGGTGCGGTACTTATCCTGGCAGGAATAATTGTAACCAACCAGTTAAAATTTAAGAATGCAGAATAGGATTATTCTAAGTTATGGCAACAGTACCATAAAGTTACAATCCATTGATTTTTGTATTAACCATAACCAATCAAGATATGATAGAAAAGACATCAGGGTTTTACCTCTATCAAATTGAAACCCTGGCCGGGTTTCAACAATTTTGGCCCTTTGTTATCAGCACTAAATATGTGGTATCCGGGCAGTAACAACAACTTATAAAATTGTATAAAATCATCAATCAGGCGGAGGTGTTTTAATTGATCAAAAACATGAAAGATGCATTCAGTGTAAAAGGTAAAAATGTACTGGTAACCGGAGGCAACCGGGGGATAGGTGAAGGCATAGTTCAGGCTTTTGCGCAATCAGAGGCTAATGTAGCTATTATGGCCAGAGATAAGCAAAAAGGGCTGGAAGTTATTTCCGATATCCAGAAATATGGCGGCAGGTACCTATTTCTTCAGGGAGATGTGACCTGTAAAGAAGATTGCCGCAAAACTGTAAAATCAGTGAACAAAGAATGGGGCACCCTGGATATCCTGGTCAATAATGCCGGTATATGCAGGCATAAGCGCTCTTTTGACCTGGGCCCGGATTTCAAGGACTGGTATGATGTAATTGATGTAAACTTAAATGGACTGTTTCTCATGTGCTACCATGCAGCAGAGATTATGAAGGAGCAGGGAGGAGGCAGTATTATTAATATCACCTCTATTTCCGCCCATATAGTAAATGTACCCCAGTGGCAATGTTCATATAATGCCTCCAAGGCAGCGGCAGAACACCTGGTAGAAAGCCTGGCTGTTGAATGGGCTCCTTACCATATCCGCCTTAATGCCATAGAGCCCGGATATACAGCCACTGAACTTTTGGACCTGGATAATGAGAGAACCCGTAAATGGTATAAATACTGGAGAGAGGCCTGCCCTACCGACCGTTTTCTTACTCCTATAGAAATAGGGGCCCTGTGCGTCTACCTGGGTTCAGATGCGGCCGATTACTGCCGGGGCTCTGTGTTTGAAATAGATGGAGGGTACCGTTTGCCCAGGTAGCATCCCTGGCAATTATTCCAATACTTTGCAGCTTTATTTTTGGGCAACCACCCTGCAGGGAAGGCCGGTCATGCCAGCGTAATTTAAGGGATATGTATGGGCGACAAACCGGGCATGTTTGCTTCTGCCAAGCAGGGTTTTTAAATTACAAAGGTTTTCGATAATGAACACGCCCTGCTGGGCGCAGTACTGGTCTTTGGGAGAATGCTCTTCTCCCCTGCGCATCCCGGCAAAATCAACACCAATGATGGAGATATTTTTTTTCAGCAATTTATCAATCAAATCCATAGATAACTGGGGGTGCTGAGAAAAATAAGTTTTTGAGCCATATCCCACCCTTTCTATAAACCCGGTATAAAAAGCTACAAACATGCCCGCTTTGACCCGGGCTGGATCAATGTCATCTGTTTCAATTTCCCGGTCACCAGTTTTACTTACGTCAAATACAACCGCGTCTCTTTTTGTATATTCTAATGGAAACTCCTGGTCCATAACATCAAAGTGGGTTCCCATATGACCGTCAAAAGATTTTTTTTCATTCTTATGGGTATGGTCCATCATTTCGGGGGTTACCTTTAAGGTAATATCAATCAGCAAGCCTTTTCCTCCTCCAGATAAAAAAATTTACTCTATCTAAACATCATGGCAAAATTGTAACATATATCCTTCTAAAATCATGGTGCATCCAGGGTTATTATTTTTATATACACAGGCTTTAAGATCCTGTTTGCAGGTAGAATTTAGCCCGGGCTAAAAAATACTTGTAAACATTAGAAGGTCTCCTGTAGAATGATACACTATGTTATAAAGAAATTCTGGTCAGGTCACTGGTTTGTAGCTAATGGCAGCCTAAAGCGGCTGGCTGAGTAATTGGCGGTTTAGGGCAGCAATATTTGGATAATGCTTCCCCTCAGGTATCCAGGATAAGTTTGATATAATAGTACTTTATTTGATTTGCTTTATGGTACTACTTTTATCCGCCACATTCTAAAAGAGCAATACCAGGTTCTTTTGGTTTTTATATTTTTTATAAATACTGGGTGCATCAATTTAACTAAGGAGGTATAAAATTATCATATAGCATGTTTATTGGTTTAAAAATTTCATTTTTTAAACATTTTTGCAGTTTATAATTTACAGGTTGATTTCTAGCTTGAGCATGTTAATCTCAACTAGTTAAACCATAAAAATAACATATTGGAGGAAATAGATGAAAAAAATAAAATTGATGTTAATACCGATTCTGGCTGTGGCCCTTTTGCTTATTACCTTTGCCGGTTGCTCTAGCAGCGACGGGGAGTTTTCCTATAGTAGCGGGATTACCGATGATGGATTCTGGAAAGGCATCACTGCACTGGATCATGTAGAGCTGGGTAAATATGAAGGGATATCCATCCCCCAAGAGGTGTACCAGGTATCAGAAGAATCTGTCCAGGCAGAGATTGATGGCATTCTGGCTAATTTCACTTCCCAGAATCAAATAACAGACCGCGAAGTTATGGAAGGTGATACTGTTAATATTGATTATACCGGTAGTGTTGACGGCCAGAATTTTGAAGGCGGCAGTACTGAGGGTATGGGTACCGAGGTTACCATTGGGGTAACAAGTTATATAGAGGGCTTCCTGGAGCAGCTTGTTGGCCACAGTCCGGGTGAATCATTTGATATAGAAGTTACTTTCCCCCAGGATTACGGTAACCCCGAACTTGATGGCAAAGATGCTGTTTTTGCCATAACCATAAACCATATAGTGGAAACGGAAACCCCGGAATTGACCGATGATTTTGTTGCTGATAATCTTTCTTTATCTTATGGCTGGAACACAGTTGAGGAAATGGAAACTGATATCAGGGATAATCTGCAAAGTTCGGCAATATCCTATTATATACAGGAATATATTGTAGACAATGCTGACATTAAATCCATTCCTGAAACCCTGGTTGAGTATCAGGAAAAATCCTTAATCCTTTACTATCAGGATTCTGCTGAGTATTACGAGATGGAATTTGATGAATTCTTGACCAATTATATGAATGTCTCCTCTACCGACGAGCTGCTTGAAACATTTGCTGAAGATAACAGGGAAAATGCTAAATTCTATCTTATCATTCAGGCCATTGCTGAAGATGCTGGTATTTCAGTTACCGATGAGGACCTGAACTCCTATTTTACCGACCATATAGGAGCAGAGGACTATGCGGAATATGAGGAAAATTTTGGTATACCCTATCTTAAGTTAATTGTGTTAAATCAGAAAGTCCTGGATTATCTTGGTGATAAAGCTGTTCTGGAATAAGAACTATAGATGATAGTATTATCCTATATTTACCCGGACCCCAAATTCGGAGTCCGTTGCTCGGGTTAATGTCCAATTCAGCCGTTCTGATGTTAGTGTAACATCATCTACTATCACTTGCAGCAGCATAGATGTAAAATAACAGCGATAGCCGGTAAGTTTATTGCTGTCATTTTATTTTCTCCCTTAACCCTGGCTCTTATCCTGACGGGACTGTCTTCTGCTGGGCATATAATATGGCTTGAAATTTCAAAACTTGGGCTAACCGGCCTTAAATACTTGCTGCCATAGCCTTATTCTTCATAAAATGTAATTCCTATCCCGGTACCCACATGAGCCCCAACCACTATTCCAATTTTTACCTTCATCATGGTCTTGGGGCAGTAAATTTTCTTTATCTTATCTTCTACTTCGACTACATCCTGTTTTGCATTGGCATCAGATAGAACTACTGTAAGCTTCCCTTTCCCTGAAATATAATCTCCCATTGATTTTACGGCCAGTCTTTTTGCATTTTCCCAATGTTTGGTATTTTTAAACATTCCTATATATCCATCATCAGTTAAGGTACAAGCCGGTACACCCATATAAATATCTCCGCTTGCCGCTAGCCAGTATGCTTCTAACCCTGCCCACGGTCTGCAGCCGCATTTCATAAACATATATTTTGCATTGTGTACTTTTATTTCTTTAATGTTAATTTTCAAAATAATAACTTATATTGGTATAAAGACAATTAATTAAGATGTGTGAAATATGTCTGAATTTGATCCCAGAAAACTTCATATTACTTTTATTGATAAGAAAAATTCTGAAAATTCAATATCTCCGCGTAGTTACACTCTTACTCATTCTGATATTACTGGCGACCTTTTTCTTTCAATAGGACCGGGTTTTGACTACAGAAAATTTTCAAGTCTTTATTCTAAACTGATGCGTGATGAGGTTTTAGGAAAATGGCAAGGATTGGGCCAAACAGGATTAAATATATATTGCCTGGTAAGCGGCGGAATAGCTATAGGTCCCGCAAAATGGCGGGAGTCCATATTCAGGCAGCATATGAACATGGTTCTAAAAGCTATTTGTTATGGTGACAGGGTATTCCTTGCAGAAAACCGGGATTTTTTATGGGCACCCATTTATGTTCACTTTCTTATCAGGAACAAAAAAACCAACAGTATGGAGAAATGGGGCATTATCAGTGATTTTATGCCCAAGAATTAATATGACTGGTATAAGATTAAGGAGTTAAGAATATGTTTACAAAAAGGATGTGGATATGTCTTGCTTCAGGGGCAGTACTGGGCATAGTTTGCATTGTTGGGGCTTTTATACGCTCAGGTTTTGAAAGTGATGGCTATTTCTTGTTTTCTTTATGGTATAACCGGTTGCTTATGGGTCTGGTGATTGGAGCCGGCTGGAAAAACCTGAGTTTGCCCCAGACAATTGCCAGGGGCGCAGTCCTGGGCTTAATAGTTTCTTTTGCTTTTTACAGTTCTACAGGTTTTAGTGACCTTGTAAGTTTTTTGGCAGGGATTGTATATGGCGTTATAATTGAATATGTTGCCAACAGGTTTACTGCTGTCAAAAGAAAATAATTACTTTAAATGAATGGAATAAAAAAATATGAAGGTGTTTATAATAATAATTATATTAATTTCATTAATTTGGATAACAGGCTGCACCGTTCCTGGGTCCAGTCTAGAAAGTGATGGAGCAACAGAGCAAGGTATAGACAAGGATGTTTCTATTACAAAAGAAGAGAAAAGCATAGGAGAATCAAAAATGATTATCCCTGATTATAAAAACAGTAGATATAAAGAAATATATCTGGCCGGAGGATGTTTCTGGGGAGTCCAGGCCTATATTGACCAAATAATTGGCGTTGAATATACCAATGCAGGATACGCAAATGGGGAAACCGGGACAACAGATTATTATTCTATTGGGAAAACAGGACATGCTGAAACAGTTTATGTAGCCTACGACCCTAAAAAATTAACTCTGGAGGAGCTTATCGGTTATTATTACCAAATTATTGATCCCACCAGCTTAGATAGGCAGGGAAATGATATTGGTTCTCAATACCGTTCAGGCATATACTATGTGGATGAGGAAGATAAAGAAATCATTGAGTTGATAACTGAAAAAGAACAGGCCAAGTATGATGAAGAGATTGTAACAGAAATAGAACCTCTAACCAATTATGTTTTAGCTGAAGATTACCACCAGGATTACTTACAAAAAAATCCTGGTGGTTACTGCCATATAGACCTTAGCCAAATTCCAAAACAAAAGCCAAGCGTGAATCCAGGGGAATATCCCAAGCCTTCAGTAGAAGAAATAAAGAAAGAATTAACTGATTTGCAGTTCAGAATTACCCAGGAAGATGCTACAGAATTAGCTTTTCAAAATGAATATTGGGATAATAAAGAAGATGGCCTTTATGTTGATATTGTAACTGGAGAGCCCTTATTTTTATCTTCGGATAAATATGATTCGGGTACAGGCTGGCCATCCTTTACCAGGCCTATACAATGGGATGTTCTAACCCATAATTCAGATAACTCCGGGGGTATGGAAATAATAGAAGTAAGAAGCAGAAGCGGAGACAGTCATTTAGGGCACTTGTTTTATGATGGTCCCGCTGAAGAAGGGGGACTGCGCTACTGCATTAACAGTGGAGCTTTGGATTTTATATCATTAGATGAATTTGAAGAAAAAGGATATGGAAAGTTTAAAATTTTATTTGAATAAGCAATTTACGCCAATAAGCTGCCCTGTAAAAGAAAGGAAATTTTTATACTTAATTAATTAATGAAGTGTGAAACCTTATTCCCATCCATTCGCCATTATGGTCAAACTTTACCAGTAAGCCCGGGAGTTTTTTAAGTTATACCTTAACTTTTTACCTCTTAACTGTAAGTTTGAAAACAAAGAATCAGTAAGTTGCGGTTTTGCTCAGCAGTAGAACTTTCAAATAATTCGAATGCTCTAGGACATATATTTAATAAGGAAAAAAGTGTAATTGAGTAATTTTGATCTGCTTTGGTTAGACCCTCTAGTTTATCACTTGGCCTATACTATTTTTCTTTTAACTCTTCTACTTTCTTTCCCTATTCATCCCAAGTAACCCCCACTTCATAAAAATGGACATTATGTATTTTTTCCATGTATTTTTACTTCCACTGCGGCGAAAGTCTCAAATAGATAGAGGGCTGTTTTTTATTTTTTCACCCTTCGCTATATTGCTTATAGCTTTATCGGAACCTTGTATAGAAATTACCCTTTACTTTGAAATAAATCTTCTTTTAGTTTAATCTGTCATAGTACTATTTTTTTCAATAAAATTTCAGATATGTCTGAAGAAATAAAGGATAAAAAAAATAGGCATATTAAAGGCTTATTTCAGGAAAATGGGGACTGTTCTGGTTGCTTTTCAAAAGGCATAAGCAGCTCCTTCCGGCCCCAGGATAGCTGAATTAGAGATAAGGAAAGTCAAAGAAAACTTGACCGAAGGGGTTTTTCTATGACCATAGGCCGGATGCCAGAAGCAAACAGTAAAGGTATCTAGGAGCAATCGTTTTTGTCCTTACCACCCTGAAGTTTTAGGGCTGCAGAACAGGAGATATGAATTAATGAATGAAAAGACTAAGAGAAAGACCCTCATCACATTCTATTTTATTTTTGTGCTTTTCGGGGTATCTATCATAATAATAGATCCGCTGGTCCCGGTTATCGCAGAAAAAATAGATGTGGGTTTTGACAGCATGGGCAATGCCCTTTTCATAGGGTCTATAGCTGCCTTAATTGCTAATATAATATCAGGCAGACTATCGGACAGGGTAGACATAAAGAAACTGGTGCTTCTGGGGCTCTTCTTGCTTTTCTTGGGTTTTACTATGTTCGGTTTATATCTTAATTTCTTTATATTCATCATTGTAACCATATTCCTCCGGGTGGGCTTCGGTACCATCGACACCTCCATACATTCATTTTCCTCCAAGCTATTCAAGAACAATATAAGCAGAATTTTTCTCAAACTTGATATAGCCTGGTATTCAGGTGCGGTGATGGGTCCCCTGGTAGTAAGCGGAGTCCTGTACCTGGATCTACAGCCTGGATATTTGTTCCTTGGCTTTGCTTTTCTTTATGTAATATTTATGATCGTGTTTTACCGGATATGTCCCAAAAAAAGGATCGAAACTGAGATCCCTTCCGGCACCATTGCGGAAAGCAGTCCCCGGAAGCCGATCTTATCCATTCTGAAGGATCCCGGCGTAATTTTGGCCAGTATGATCCTGTTTATTTTTCTGGGAGCCTTAATGGGACTTTCCACCTGGATGACCACCTATTTTTTGGGCCTGGGTGTAAGGGTAGCATATGGTTCAGCGGTGCTGTCCCTTTATTGGCTGTTTTCCATTATTGGCATGATAATAACCACAAAACTGGTCTCAAAATACAAAGAGGTAAATGTTCTTTTTTACAGCTGTATGGCCGGTATGGTGTTTCTGACTGCATTCAGTTTCATACCTGTTATTTATGTAAAAATAATAGCTCTGGCCCTGCAGGGAATGTGCTTTGCGGCCATATTTCCCCTTACAACATCAATTGCCGCCCACAGGGATACCGGTAATTCCGGCACCATCCTTGGTTTTACCATCGCTCTTGCTTTCGCCGGTTCTATTATCTTTCAGCCTGTATATGGCTACATAACAGAGTACTTCGGGAAGGGTTATATAGCTTATATAGCCCTTGGAGGCAGTGCTCTTGGGTTTATTACTGTCTCACTGCTATTCAGGCTAATAAGGAAAGAAGAGAAAAGATAAGGGTAATTATTTTATAGAGGTTTGAACTCCCTCCCGCCAGATTTTTTTTAAAAATCTTTAATTGAATAACTTTCTATATAACTATTTTTAGTAATAAAAAAAATTCTAAATATAATTTGTTATAAGACTATGCAAATTATGCTAATATTTAGACAGTGATTATTTTTTTATAAGTTAGGGAAAAATCAGTTATGGAAAAGAGAATATTGGGGAAAACTAAAGAAAGGTTATCCATAATCGGTTTTGGTGGAATTGTGGTAACAGATGAGACTGCAAGTAATGCTTCAAGATATGTTTCAAAAGCTATTGACCGCGGTATTAATTATTTCGATGTTGCCCCAGAATATGGAAATGCTCAAGAAATGTTGGGGCCAGCTCTAAAGCCATATCGCAAAGATGTATTTCTTGCTTGTAAAACGCATGAAGTGACGGCAAAAGGAGCAGAAAGAGAGTTTAAGGATTCCCTGAAAAAATTAAAGACAGATTATTTTGACCTCTATCAAATGCACCAGGCAACAACCCTTGATGAAGTGAAGCAGATTATGGGTCCAGGTGGTGCTCTTGAGTATTTTATTAAAGCTAAGGATAAAGGATATGTAAAATATCTTGGATTTACCGCCCATTCAGAAGAAGCAGCTATTGCTCTAATGGGTATATATGATTTTACTAGCATTCTTTTTCCATTTAACTGGGCTTTATGGTTTAAAGATGGCTTTGGGCCAGCTGTTTTTAAAAAAGCAAAAGAAAAAGAAATTGGAATCCTGGCCTTAAAAGCCTTGGCAAAAGGTATGTGGCAATCAGACAACAGAGGCAAATGGGACAAATGCTGGTATGAACCTATGGACAGCTTTGAAGAAGCATCTTTAGCGCTTCGGTTTACTCTTTCTTTGCCAGTAACATCTGCTGTCTCGCCAAGTCATGCGGAACTTTTGTGGCTGGCATGTGATATTGCTGATAGTTATAAAGCTATTACTACAGAAGAAAAGGAAATCCTGAAGAATAAGTCCCTGGGCATTGATACAATAACACAAGAGCTGCTGGTTCCCTTCCAGCCTGACGCTTAGAAGTGAATTACTATCCTGCCGTCATCTTCTAACAGTTTGTAAGTACCGATATTCTTTTTTATATTCCAAGGAATATTTTTAAAATCTTTAATTTCCCCAAGCAGGGTCGAATGCTGAAGCTCCAGTGCACTGAAAATAGTATTTTTTCAGCTCCAGGCATATGAAACTCAGCGCTCAGTTTTTTCCAAACCATATTTTTATTCAGTTCTTCCTAAAAATTTATCCAATCTTTTGGGCCGAAACGCTTTTATGCATGGAATTCTTTATCTTGCAGTCCTTGTACAGTCATGGGATATGGCCGGTACAGACTTTCATTAGTTTTCACCATACCTTGACTATAATAAGATATTCTACAACACAAAAAAGTTTGGACCTTAAAAGAAAATAGATTTAGAAATTTTCATACCATAACCCATCTGCAGATTCACCATCACAGCCAATTATAGACTCTATTGGATAATCAGCACCCGGCTCCATATAATTATCTGTAACTGTTATACCTTCGACTGTTCTTTCAGTAGTACCAGCATTGCCACTATAAGAGTATTTACCACATTCAGATATCCCACCTTGAGTTAAAGACAGCCCAGTTTCATATCCAGCACCATCATATTAAATCCAAACCGCGTCCAAATCACAGACTCATAACCCAACGGAATGTATGATGCCTTCTGCCTCTATTCCCTCAGCAGGGACAACCATATTATTACCAATAGCATCTACTAACCCCGTGATATCAACGACCTTGTCACCAATGCACATTATTGAGTGCCTCTATCATTTAATTATACTTCCTTTTTGCTCGACTAATTTTTTTTAGATGAATATAAAAAAGCAGATCTAATTATATCTAAAGATCAGGGGAATTATGAAGCATTGTGTGATGAGAATAAAAATATATTTTTTTCGTTGAAGATAAAGTAAGAGGTATAGTTGTAGATAGAAGTGATTATTAATTGATAATACAGATGATTTTCTACTTCGCCCTTCTGGTTTTTAAAAACTGCTTAAGCGTCCAAATCTGTTTAGAAAAAATTTAGCCAAAGATAACTTTTTTAGTTAAATTAAAGCAAAAAAAGCTTGCTCTATTATTTAAAACGTGTTACTTTTTACATATTTAGTAACACTATTAATGGAGAAGCAATATGCACATACCTGACGGCTTTGTTGATATTAAAACTGTGGTTTCTACCGGAGTGGTTTCTGCAGGCGGGCTAGCTGCGGCAATATATAAGGTAAAGAGTTATTTTAAGGCTAGAGTTATTGCATTAATGGGAGTTATAAGCGCATTAATCTTTGCCCTTCAGATGATTAACTTTCCCATAATCGGAGGCACTTCCGGACATCTTCTGGGCGGAGCCCTTGCGGCAATAGTACTGGGACCTAATGCAGGGGCCATAGTCATAGCAGTGGTACTGATTGTACAGGCATTTGTCTTTATGGACGGAGGAGTGACAGCATTAGGTGCCAATATTTTTAATATGGCTATTGTTGGAGTTTACGGTTCTTATTTAATTTACTGGATGATTGGTAAAATATCAAAAAAAAGGACTATCTTTTTAATTTCTGTTGCTGTGGCCTCATGGCTCTCGGTGATAATTGTCTCTTTTTTTGCAGCACTTGAACTGGGGGTTTCAGGAACTTATGCTCTGGGAATCACTTTAAGGGCAATGGTTGGAGTCCATTTCATAATAGGGATTGGAGAGGCGGTAATTACAGTAGCCATAATTGCCTTTATAAATAAAGTAAGACCGGATCTTATTTTAACCAGGGAAAGGAGCCTTTAATGATGAATAAAAGAGATTATACATTTATATTGGCGGGAATAATTGCAGCACTGGTAATTGCCATGTTTGTGTCAGTCTTTGCATCATCCTTTCCTGATGGGCTGAAAAAGGTCGCTGAAAATCTTGGATTTATAGATAAGGCTGAAGAAATAATTCCAGAAAGTATTTTTCTGATTCCTGATTATGTTTTTGATGCTGTGGATAATGAGCTGTGGCAGACATCCCTGGCCGGAATGGCAGGTGTATTTATCATTCTGGCTGTTTTTGGAGTTGTGTACCTGATTTATAAGGCAGCAGGTAAAAAGAAATAGTTTTTTGCAAATTTAAAAAATAAGGCAAGATGTTAACTCTATTGAGTAGTATTTTAAATATTAGAAACAAATTAATAATAACACTGGTAAATATCTTTTTTATTGTCAGTGTAGCTAGAGGGAGCTATTTAATATTTGCCTTTTATTTTCTAGCTACCCTTATTGTTGTGTTCTTATTTAAGCCTGATTTTAAGCAGCTAGTAAAGAGAGTGTCTTTAGTATTTTTATACCCTTTTTTTATCTCTATTTTTATTCCATTTGCAAATGAAGGCACTACTTTAGTAAAAATCGATTTAAAGGTATTTGCATTATCTGTAACTGATAATGGTCTTGCTATCTTTGCAGCCGTGCTTATAAAATCTTTTCTCTCAATACTGCTTTTGGCTTCACTTATTGTATCCACTGATGAAATGGAACTTTTGCATGGGCTTAGAAAAATACATTTACCAAAAGTAATTGTTTCAATAATTTTTTTAATGTACAGGTATATATTTTTAATAATTGAAGAATCAGAAACCGGCCAGAAGGCCATAAAAAGCAGGATATTTCAAAAATCATATCATACTGTAAATAAGAGACTCACCTATGTTATGGGTAACTTATTTATAAAGTCATTAGACCGGGCAGAAAATGTTTACAGGTCTATGGAAAGCAGGGGGTTTGATGGAAATTTTTATATTGTGGAAAAGGAAAATACAAATGGAAGTTTAAACATTGCCCTGCTTTTAATCTTTATTCTGATTCCGATGTCTATAAAAATTATTGAGCTGACCAGTATTATATAACTTACATTCCGTAGGTTAAAAACACAAAAACCCTGAATTAATTATACTCTTTTTTTATCCTTGTTTTTACAATAATTTCTTTTAAGTACTTATCAAGAAGTGCTCCAAGCTGCTTCTCACATTGCCTAATTTTCTTTCGCCCTTCCCTAAATTGCCGGTAATTTTGGGTAACCTTTTTTATCCATCCGACCTTTTCCTCCCGGATGGATTTAGTTTTAGGCTTTCCGTCCTTTGAGAAGGTTATACGCCTAAAGGGATGGCCTTTCCCCTTATGGCACCAGCAGTTTTTCTTACCGTATCTGCAGTATACCTTATTGTATACGGTATCCCACTTATTAAGGCAACCTCAGATCTATTAGGGCTAAAATTCCTATTTAGGGAATACATCCCTTCTTATGGAAATGAAAAAGTTAGCCCAGCCGACGCCCTGATGCTTCTTGTATGGAACATAACTTTGGGAAGGCAATCCTTGTATATGAACTTAGCCAGTGGGTGGAAGGTATTGATCCTGGTTGCCACAACCTGGGATATGATACAGTAAAATCCTTTAATGATGATAGGTTTGCAAGGGCTCTGGACAAATTATATCTAGCAGACCAGGCAACCCTTATGACAGAAATTGTGGTTAAAATGATAAAAAAAGTGGGTCTTGCTATGGGAAAGGTGCACAATGATTCTACTACAGTAAAAACTTACGGAAAAGTTTCAAGAAAAGCCAAGACAGGCCTAAAGATGACCAATGGAAAGAGCAAAGAATATAGACCTTATCTAAAACAATTGGTATTTAGATTAACTATACCTCAGACGGGGCAGTTCCCATACACTACAAAACATATCCTGGAAACAGAACTGATGATACCACCCATATAGAAACCTGGAACTACTTAAAAGCTATTATAGGCAGCAGCAATTTTACCTATGTAGCAGACTGCAAGGTAAGCACCCGGAGGCAGCTCTCCTACATAGTTGAAAATGGGGGAAGGGTAATTACTACTATGCCCAATACCTGGAAAGAAGCAAAGGCCTTCAAAGAAGGCCTATGCTCTTCTAAGATAAAAAGGAAGCTAATCTGGAAGAAAAAAATTGCCAGCACTCAGGAATTTGAATACTATAACCTGTTTTTAGGAGAACATACTACCATAGAGAGTGCTTACAAGATCTACTGGTACTTATTCAGAACAAAGAAAAGGCTTGACCACAACTTAAGGGGTAAAAAGATGGGCAATGCAGAAAAGAAACTTTCAGGCCTTTCTGAATTGAATAAGAGAAAGTTCAGGGAAGAGGAAAATATAAAAGGTGAAATGGACAGGATATTAAAAACACACAAGGTGGAGGATTTTTTAATTGTAGATATCCTAAAGGAGGAAAATGATGGGGAGAGGCAGGCCAGGGCCTAGTTCAAAATATAAAATACATAAAACAACCCACTACTCCCTATTATGGGAGAAAGACAAAGAAAGGGTGGCCTGCCAGAAAAAGGTTGACGGGATTTTTCCCTTCTTATTACCGATAGCTTAATTGGCCCCAAAGAGGTGCTTACCTCTTATAGATATCAGCCTAGGCTGGAGAAAAGATTTAACCAGTTTAACAGTGTACATGAGGCCTCTCCTATACTGTTTAAGAGAATTGAAAGGGTTGAAGGGATAATGTTTCTATTCTTTGTACCGCTTAAAATCCAGGGGATAATTGAGAGAAAAGTAAGGCTTTACATGAAGGCAAGAAGCATTAACTCCCTGCTTATCTATCCTTAATACCGAAAATCTTTTTATCCCACCACTTCCAAGTATTTCTATAACTTTGATGGAATATCTTCGTATAAAATCATAAAAGATTGTAAGCTTGTAACAGAGTTTAAGAATGAGCTCTCCTCCACCCAGAAGATGATACCTGACCTACTGGATATGGATGAGGACAAATATTGGGAGATGGCAGCAAGTGATATGTGGAAAGAATTAATTCAGGATTTTTGCGTTTTTAACTTGCCGAAAGTAAGATATAATATGCATTAAAGTTTTATTTAATTTAAAAATTTTTTTTATTTTAATTTAAATGGATAACCAAAAGATAATTGAAGTTAAAAACCTATGCTATAAGTATCTTACCAGCAGAAGATTGGATGGAGGTTTTAGCAGTTACAGGGAAGTTTTAAAAGAAATCAATTTTTCTGTCGAAAGGGGAGAAAAATTATCCATAATCGGTCCTAATGGTGCAGGAAAGTCAACTTTAATGCTGAATATTGCCGGTCTTATGGATGGAAAGTGCCGGTCGGGTGAAATATTTATATATGGCAAGAAATTAAATGAAAAGAATATTTATGATATCAGGGAAAAGATAGGATTTGTATTCCAGGACCCAAATGACCAGTTGTTTTCAATAAAAGTTTTTGCTGATGTATCCTTTGGCCTTATAAATTATTTAAATAAAAAGAAAGACAGACGTGCTAAAAACAGGCAGTATATAGAGGAAATTGTAAGAATTAGCTTAAGAAAAGTAAATCTGGGGAATATAGAGGATGAGATTCCCCATTTCTTGAGTTTTGGAGAAAAGAAACTTGTTTCTCTGGCTACAGTGCTATCTTATGATCCCGAAATACTGATTTTAGATGAGCCTTCAAGCAATCTTGACCCCAGAAATAGAGCTAACTTTATAAAGCTAATTAAAGAAATGAATAAAACCACAATTATTGCTACCCATGATCTTGATTTGGCTTACGATTTTTCGGATAGGTGCATAATATTAAACCAGGGAGAGGTAGTATTTGACGGCGATTCAAAAAAGATTTTAAATGAACGAGATTTTTTAAGGAATAATAGTCTGGATCTACCTTTATGCTTGAGAAAAACCGGCTGTATTTAGTGCCAAAATAAAGATTAACAGGTCTAGCCTTCTATTTTAACAATGATGTCACCTGCTGCTGAGGGTTATTTATGTAACTTGTAGTAAATTTTATAAGATACATTTTTTAATATGCTTGCCCATTTTTAGCTATAAACAGTTTAAAGACGTCACCTAAAGCCAGGTTTTCTTCCCTTACTATTACCATTCCCACTTTCTTAATATTTTGCCCCGTGTCCCTGTTTATGTTTATGCCTGTTAAAAGCCTGGTTATGGGATTAAGCAAATCCTGCAGGAAGGAAGCCAGCCTTCCCTTGCTCCTAACATGTTCAATCATAACTGCTCTTCCTTCCGGTTTTAACACCCTTTGAATTTCTTTAAGCCCTTTTACCGGATGGGGAACAGAGCAGAAAACAGTGCTGGTAATAACGTAATCAAAACTCTTAGATTCAAAAGCCAGATTTTCTACATCCATTTCGGCTAAAACAATATTCCTTCTGTTTGAGCCAGCAAGTTTTTTGCGGGCCCTATCAAGCATTCCTGCCGAAAAATCTATGCCTGTAACCTCTGCATCAGGGTGGTAATAATTAATGTTCTTGCCGGTGCCAATTCCCACATCTAAAATCTTTCCTGTAAGGGCTGAGAAATATTTTTTCCTCAGCCTAGAATAAAATAAATATTCCAGGGGAAATTCTACAAAGTCATAGAATCTTGCATTACGGTTATATTTTTTTTGTGATTTTAAAGCTTGCTCCACTTCATTCAACCTAAAACCCCTATAGCCATGCCCATTATAAATATGCTTTAACCCCAAGCCCATATCCAATAGAGATAAATATTCCACGTCTTTAAACGCCTGTCTAATAACTTCCCCGGGCTTGCTTTTATTTATTAACCAGTTTATTCATGCTTCCCATACGGTAGCCATCAATATCCAGGGTTACATAAAGGTAGCCCTGATTCTTAAACTCACGTATTACATCTTCTGTTAAACTTCTATCTAAAAACTTTCCCAGTTCTTTTGACTGCACTTCTATCCTCGCTATACTGCCATGGTGCCTCACCCTTACTTGGGTAAATCCTTTATCTAACAGGAATGTTTCCAGTTTATCAATAATCCTTAACAGACGTTCGGTTATTTTGGTCCCGTAAGCTATCCTGCTTGCAAGGCAAGCAGAAGAAGGTCTGTCCCAGCCAGCAAGCCCCGTTTGCCTGGATAAAATTCTTATCTCCTGTTTGCTTAGGTGGCAATATTTTAGAGGGCTCCTTACCCCCAATTGCTGGGCAGCCTTAGTGCCAGGCCTGTAATCTGAAATATCGTCCCAATTCTGCCCGTCCAGAACATTAGATATATTGTATTTCTTAGCTATTTCAATTATCTTCCCAAGCTCCCCGATTTTGCAGTAATAGCACCTTAGACGGTCATTATTTACAAAATTTGGGCCTTCAAGCCCGCTTTCTACCACCACATGCCTTACATGGTGTTTTTCTACAAATTCTGAGGCCCTATCCATATCCCTCCGGGGAGAAGAAGGAGATTTTAAGGTAATAGCCAAAACTTTTTTGCCCAAAACATCCGATGCTACTTTTACCAGGAAAGAGCTGTCTACCCCTCCAGAAAAGGCGACTGCCGCCCTTTCCATGGCTTTAAGCTCTGCTTTTAGCTTTAGAAATTTTTCCTCCGTAGTCTGCCTATCAGGCACTTTTATCCGCCTTCCCTCCTATGTTAAAGCCCCCCTTATATCATTCTTTAAGTCTACCTTATTCTCTATTCCCACCGAAAGCCTTACCAGGTTATCATTAATTTGCCTTTCTTTTCTCTGGGCTGCTGAAAAAGCTGCATGGGTCATCCTGGGAGGATAGCATACCAGGGACTCTACTCCCCCTAAACTTTCTGCCAGCAGGAAAAGCTTAAGTTTTGATATAAAGCTTTTTACTTCCTGGTACCCCCCTTTAAGCTCCAGGCTTATCATTGCCCCAAAGCCGCTCATCTGCCTGGAAGCAATATCATAATACCTGCTTTCAGGCAGCCCAGGATAGTATAATTTTTCTACTTTGGGATGCCTGTTAAGGTAATCTGCCAGGTACAGGGCATTTTTTTCATGCTCCCTCATCCTCACTGCCAGTGTTTTTATTCCCCTAATTGCCAGCCAGCAATCCCAGGGCCCGGGGATTGCACCAGCCGCATTCTGGTAAAACTTTAAGCGATTATGAATTCCCCTGTCTGAGGTAACTACTGCGCCTCCTACAATATCGCTATGACCGGATAAGTATTTAGTGGTGCTGTGCACCACTATATCTGCTCCCAAGGCCAATGGCTTCTGGAAATAAGGGGTGGCAAAGGTATTATCCACTGCCAGCATAATTTTTTTATCCCTGGCCAGGGTAGACAGCTTGCAGAGGTCGACTATCTTTAGCAGGGGATTAGTAGGAGTCTCCACCCAGATAAGCCTGGTATTTTTTTTCAGAGCTTTTTTAAAGCTTCCCATATCATCTACATTAGCATAGCTGGCCTTAAGACCCCAGGGTGCAAAAACTTTTTCTATCAGGCGGTAGGTCCCCCCATATATGTCATCACCCACTACCACATGGTCCCCTGTTGAGAGCAAGCTGAACACGGCAGCTGTAGCCGCTACGCCCGAAGAGAAAGCAAGTCCATATTTTCCGCCCTCCAGTGAAGCCACCAGTTTTTGCAGTATATCTCTGGTGGGGTTACCGGTCCGCGAGTATTCATATCCCTTGTGTTTGCCAATTTCTTCCTGCTGGTAAGTAGAAGTCTGGTACACAGGGGTAGTCACCGCCCCTGTCAGAGGGTCAGGCTGCTGGCTGGAATGTATGGCTTTGGTCTCAAATTTCATGGTTTCTCCTGTAAGACCAGTAGTTTATCAAATCAACCCTGGTAATTACCCCCACCGGGTTATGGTTGCTGGCAACCACTATGGCAGTGTTGCCGGATAAAAGAATCCTGTAGGCTTCCAGCATATCAACATCCTGTTCCAGCATGGGAAGTGGACTTCCCATAACTGAAGAAGCCTTTATATTCTCAAAATCTGTGCCATCATGCAATAACTTCATAACAGAAGCCTCATCCAAGCCTCCTGCCACCTGCTTCCCATCTATAACCGGAAGCTGGGATATATTAAACTTTTGCATAAGCTTTACCGCTTTAGCCAGTGTATTCTGCGGGGTAACCGCTATTAATGCAGGAAAATTCCTCTTGTGGCCCATAACTTCCTTAATCCTGGTTGTTCTTGCCGCTTTACCCTCCCAAAACTCATTTTCCTTCATCCATTGGTCAGAAAAAATCTTTGTTAAATAGTTCCTTCCTGTATCCGGCAAAAGCACTACTATGTATTTGGGGTTTTTTAACCTACGGGCATAGCTTAAGGCACCTGCAACAGCAGTGCCTGATGACCCCCCTACCAGCAAACCTTCTTCCCTGGCAAGGCGGCGAGCGGTATTAAAAGAATTTTTATCGCTAACCCTTACCATATGGTCAACTAATTGCCGGTTAAAGGTTTTAGGTATAAAATCCTCCCCTATCCCCTCTACCATGTATGACTTGGGGCTGTCACCGGAAAGTATGGAGCCTTCCGGATCCGCGCCTACAATCTCTATATCCGGATTTTTCTCTTTTAAGTATGCCGATACACCCGAAATAGTTCCCCCTGTACCCATGCCAGCCACGAATATCTCTACCTTTCCGGCAGAATCTTCCCATATTTCCGGCCCGGTAGTAAGATAATGTGCCCGGGGATTATTAGGGTTTTCAAACTGGTGGGGGCGGTATGCTCCCGGAAGCTCTTTGGCTAGCCTTCCTGCTACCCCGTTATAGCTTTCAGGAGAGTCCGGGGGAACCGAGGTGGGGACAATAACCACCTCTGCCCCATAACTTCTTAGCAGGCTGATTTTATCTCCGCTCATCTTATCAGGCATTACAAAAATGGTCCTATACCCTTTAATGGCTGCCGCCATAGCCAAGCCAACTCCGGTATTTCCTGCTGTAGCTTCAACAATGGTGCCTCCCGGCTTAAGGTGCCCATCTTTTTCTGCTGCTTCTATCATCTGCAGCGCTATCCTGTCTTTTACGCTTCCTCCCGGGTTAAGTGACTCAAGCTTTACATATATGGTTGATTTTATGTTTTCTGTTATCCGGTTAAGCTTAACCAGGGGAGTTCTGCCGATTGCTTCAAGCACATTATTAAATTCTTTTCTCATGCCTCTTCTCCCCGCAGCCTTAAGGCATCATGCAAAAGGCTGTTTCCGTCACACTTGTAACAGTGGTTTTCATCTCCCCGGGGAATGCCAGAACTTTCTACAATGTCCGCAGCTTCCAGGATTGTTTCCACAAACCATCTGCCTGCCGGGGGGCGGTGGCCTTCAAATCCTGACCCGGGATTGGGTGACCATACAAAAGGAACCACATTAGCCCCCAGGCTGGTAACCGCCCTGACTCCTTCCAAAAATGTTTTTTTGGTCTCAATCCCCATAACAAATACGCCATATACGTTTCCTTCGCCAAATATTTTAACCGCAGCCCTTATGGACCTTAGAAAATCCTGGTGGCTGGTGCTTCCGGACTTGCCGGGACAGATTGCCTTATACAAAGCCTGGTCCCATATTTCCATGGAAAAGCCAATTGACTCTATGCCGGTATCATAATACCTTTTTATTTCGTCCTCTCCCCGCGGTGGAGAGGGAAGTATTGTCCCCGGCACCCGGTCAAAACCAGTATGTTTTTTAATAGAATTTACAATTGCAGAAACCATCTCAATTTCTTTCTGGTGGCTAAAGCACCCTCCTGTGAGCAGGACATGCTTTACCATGCCTTCTGAGAAGGCTTCCCGGGCTACTTCACCTATATCTTTTATATCTTTTTTCTTTAGCACAGCCTTATAAGTCCTAAAAGTTGAATTAAGGTTGCAAAAAAGGCATTGCTTGCCCTTGGCAAAATGACTGCAATAGTTCTGGTAACAGAAAAAAAGGCAATCCTGGCCGCCAATTTGCCCAATTTTAACCATTTTCTGGTTGCTGCCGGTTTTCTTGCTGTAATATTTAGGCCTTAAAATCCATTCCAGCCTGCATATATCTTTTCCCCTGTAGCTAAGCATTAGCCCCTCCGTTGTTAAATCAGCCTTATACGGGGAGGCGCTGTTTTTTCTAAATTGGACAGTGGTGCCGTCAGGCAGCACAAAATCATCGGGAAGCAGCATCTGGGCATGGTCTTCAAAATCCCACCCGAAAAGACCGTGGTTTTGCTCCTTATATATTTCACCCACCCCTTCAAGGGCCTGGGGAGTAGCCTGTATTCCCTCCACCAGCAACTCCGCCTTAATGTTTAAATACTTATACTTATCCATCTTATATGCCTCCAGGTTAAATTTGGCTACTCTGCTGTTTTACTTAATGCCTGTCCGATATCTTCCTTCAGGTCCTCTAAATCCTCCAGCCCCACAGAGAGGCGGATATAATCTTCGGTTACTCCAGTTTGGGCCTGCTCCTCAGCAGTCAGCTGCTGGTGGGTAGTTGAAGCAGGGTGTATTACCAGGCTTTTAGCGTCGCCAATATTGGCCAGATGGGAAAGGAGGTTAACTGAATTAATAAATCTTTTGCCCGCCTCCAGGCCACCTTTGATTCCAAAACCAATTATAGCCCCAAACTTCCCCTGCAGGTATTTCTTAGCCAGCTGGTGGCTGGGATGGTTTTCAAGCCCGGGGTAATTTACCCATTCCACTAAAGGGTGACTGTCCAGGAACCTGGCCACTCCCAGGGCATTCTGGGAATGTTTTTCTACCCTCAGGGGCAATGTCTCCAGCCCCTGCAAGAACAAAAAGGAATTAAAAGGGCTAAGAGCTGCACCCAGATCCCTCTGCAGTTGTACCCTGGCTTTTATAATGAAAGCAATATTGCCCATATCCGGAAAATTGCCAAAAGTTTCCCAGTATTTTATCCCATGGTAGCTGGGGTCAGGCTCAGTAAACTTGGGAAAATTGCCATTTCCCCAGTTAAAGTTTCCCGAATCAACAATCACTCCCCCAATAGAGGTACCATGGCCTCCGACAAACTTGGTGGCAGATATAACTGTGATGTCAGTCCCGTAATCTATCGGGGCAACCAGCCCTACACCCACGGTATTGTCCACCACCAGCGGTATACCTGCCTCATGAGCAATATTGCTCAGTTTCTCAAAATCTGGGATATCCAGCTTGGGGTTGCCAATGGTCTCCGCATATAGAGCCCTGGTCCGGGAAGTAATGGCTTTCCTGAATTCTTCCGGTTTCTGTGAATCAACAAATTTTACTTTCCTGCCCAGCCGGGGGAAAGTATAGTGGAACAGCTGATAGGTGCCCCCATAAAGATTATTGGCAGAAACTATTTCCTCCCCCGGCTCAGTGATGGTCAGCAGGGCTATGGTTTCTGCAGCCTGACCTGAAGCCACTCCTAAGGCTCCGGTTCCTCCCTCAATGGCAGCCATTCTTTTTTCAAAAACGTCATTAGTGGGATTCATTATCCGCGTATAGATGTTGCCAAATTCTTTCAGGGCAAATAGGTCTGCCGCGTGCTGGGTGTCCTTAAAAACAAAAGAAGTGGTCTGGTAAATAGGCACCGCCCTGGCCCCGGTAGCAGGATCTGGTGCCTCTTGTCCCGCATGTAATGCTATGGTATCTATTCTTCTTTTCTTAAACATATTATTTCCTCCCCGTATTAATGTTGCTAAAATAAAAGTATAACCTAATCCACTAGCTAGATGTGGAACATCAATGGCTGGTTTTTTTGCTTGTGCCTGTGTTTTTCTGCCAAATCCCCCAAATTTTCAGAATCCAGCATATCTACAATTTTTTTGCTTACCTTGCTCCACAGCCCCCTGACCGCACAGGTATCGGCTCTATCGCATTTCTGGGGCCGGTTAACGCAGTCCACAAGGTCAAGGGAGCCCTCCAGGGCAGTGAGTATTTCAGTTATTGTTATTTTGGATGGATCCCTGGCCAGGGTATATCCCCCATAAGCGCCCCGGTATGATTTTACTAGGCCGGCAGCCTTAAGGCTGGGGACAATTTGCTCCAGATATCCTTCAGAAATAGACTGCCTCCTGGCGATATCCTTTAGCAGCACCAAACCCTTCCCGTAACCTAAAGCCAGCTCTAGCATAAAGCGGGTGCCGTATCTTCCTTTTGTAGATATACCCATCATAGTACTTCTTATAACACTACTATTCTTATTATTTCAATATGTTTAGTAAGGATTATAATAGTTTAAAATACAATGTCAAGAAAAATAGGCAATTCTACCGTCTATGCCCTTTATATTTGGTATATTATGCCAGTATCAATTAATTTCTTTTTTAGATGCTTGCAGCCACCTGTAGCCGGGTAAGCCTAAAGATTAACTGCAGGTTTTAACCGGCAAGTCTTCTTTCTACAAATTCATACTCTTTTCGTTACTGGGGGATAAACGGGTGGGTAACCTTAAATGTTTTTCTACCGGTGCCACACGGTGTAGTTGAGAACCTATGTGAAAGGGAAAATTGAGAGGCCTTACAGGTGGATACAGGACAGGATTGTAAAGACCTGTGCCCGGGAAGGAATAAGTGATATTACAGGTGCCCAGAGAGTTTCTAAAAAAAGAGATATCAAGGTATAACTACAGGCAGGTCCATTCCACTACCGGCGAGATTCCTTATCTAAGATTTCGAAGAGCACTTGAGGAAAAAGTCTCCCTTTTCAGGGAATTTTGTCTTATGTCCCCGCGCATAAGTCCACAAAAGATATCTTTGCACTCAGGCTTGACAGGATTATTGGTCCCTACAGAAAGATATCCATAAATAATCTTGAAATTGCCGTAAACGGCAAGCCTAGGCACTCTGTAAATGGACGTATCTATCCACTTAATACCCAGTTCTCCGAACTGAGGTTCTGGTCGGATAAAGAGCTTATCGACGTTAAAAAGATCAAAAATAGTGACCTAAAAGCGGTTCACTTTTAAATCATAAAGTGTTCACTTTTAAAAAATTGCTAACATGCTTAATTCTTCTATTCTATTTGTGTAAATTAAATATCCCTAAAATATTACTGATAGTATAAACTCAAAAAAAATTTATTGACTTTGAGAAAAATCTAAAATCCATGCCATAGTGTATAGAAACAACCACCGCTACCATGGCCTTGAAAATCTTTCCAATATGTTTGGGGAAACTAAGAAAACTCACCTTGCGGAATACCAAGATTAATCCAGTTGATTACAAAATCCTTTCCAACTACCTTGACCCAATAGACGAGATAGACAAAAAAATAAAGGATATTGACCGTTTAAAAGCATTGTGGCTTATAAAAGCCAAGATACAGTAGTTTTAAAGCATTTATTATCTTTTGCTTCTAAATATTACCCCCACTTATAATAGAATCCGCAAGACATCTATAAACTTATTTATATAAGAACTAAATTTATCATTAAATCTTTTCTGGTATATTACTAAAGACACCCTTTAATCGATAATGCAAAAGTAAAAAAATCTCAAACAAGAGCATAATCCTATTTATTTATCCATATGAACCTTTTATAAATTAATTCTTTTCAACTACCTCTTTGGGATTGCTAAAATAAAATTTTTTAATAAGCAATGAAACTACCAATATATATATTACATACCCTGCTGTTTCTAATAAAGAAGGGGAAGGATTATATCCAAAAAGTGACCTTAATATTCCACCAAAGATGCTCTCCTTACTCAAAACATTTCCGATATCGTAAATATTATCTTTTATTACTGGCATAATCCCAGCTTCCTGGAATTCATGTATGGCTGTAGAAAAAAGGCCCGTAGCAATTAGCATTACTAATATACCAGTAATTTTAAAGAATGCCCCCAGGTTTACTTTCCTTGTAGACAAGAAAAATATTATTGCCAAAATAATTGAGGACAAAATTCCAGCAGTTCCCCCTAATATAAGTTCAAAAGAATTTACCTGGTAACTGATAGCCCTAAAAAATAAAACAGTCTCTGCCCCTTCTCTGAATACCACAATAAAACCTAAGAAAAAAAGGCTAAATATCCTCCCTTTATCTATTGCTTTTCCTACAGATGCTTCAATATTACCTCTAATGCTTTTGGCTTGTTTATTCATCCAAAATATCATATAGGTCAATACTACTACTGCTAGCATCATTACTATGCCCTCAAAGACCTCTTCAACCTTTCCTTCAAATCCCCCCAGCAGGACTTGAAATATATAGGCAAGCCCTATGCTTAAGACAACTGCTAAGACCGCTCCGTAGATTACATGTTTAACATATTTTTTCTCCCCGATTTTTGTCAGATAACTAATTATAATTCCTATGACTAAAAAGGCCTCAAGGCCTTCTCTGAACGCTATAAAAAAACTTGATAACATTTTTATTTCCTCCTAATTATAAAATTTAGGTTTGCCTAACTTTATTATAATAAGCCTGCATTGTCAAATATTATTTTGGGAGTGTCATTTAAAAATTATCTATGAAAATATCTGTCAATAACATTTATTAAATATAGAGCTTTAAGCGCTATAAAGTTTATATCCGGCAAAAGCTTTATGTACCTACAATTTATTTACCCTAATTCTTTTTGCCAAGTCCATAATACCCCTTTTCCCCTATTTGTGCTTCTTCTGTTTTTCGACCTTTACCTAAAAAAAGGCGGACTGATTACTTTGTAGCCCTAATACTGTACACTTCCCTGATCTTAATTTACGCCTTTGATTTTATAAGGACAGGTTATGTTGATATAGCCGCCTCTTTTTTATGTTTTTGACTCTATATTTGATTTTGATTTTTGGCAGGGATATTACCCGACCCAAAATTATGCTGATTACCGTCCTGTGTGCCTCGGCGGCAACCCTTACCAAACAGGCGGGTATGATCCTATTGGTATTTGCCCTCATCTTTATCACCCGGCATCTTCTGGGCAGGAAAATAAGGGGTAAGCAGCTTTTCAGCAGGTTGGCTATCCTTTATTCGGTTCTCCTGTTTTCACTGCTATGGTATTTGCAGACAATATTAGAGATAAACTGGGGCCGGGACGTACCCCAAATTGGCTACCTTGCTGCTGATATACACCCGGGCCGCAACCTTCTGGAAAGGTTTGTGTATGGCATAACTAACCTAAACGGGGGCATATTCCTCTTTTCAGCCATTATGGTATTGGCAGTACTGGGAATCGCTTACAGGAAATCCAGGATTATTACCATTACCTTAAAAAAAGCTGCCGGTCAAAAGGCCTGGGAACCAGGTTCCTTTCCGGGACAATAGAGATAATTAAAAAGGAAAATATAAATAGGATCAAACTTACCGTAAGCCCTGAAATAAGCAAGCCATAAACCTTTACCATAAGCACGGTTTTAAGTCTAAGGGCCTATATAAAAGCGAATACGGGGAGAGAATAGGCAGGTTTCTTATAAAACTAAAGCTATAGGTTACCTCAAATTTTTCTCATTTGTAATCCATGAACCTGTCAAATACCTCTATAAGCTCCTGAATTTTTTTATCTTTATCTTCCTCGGATGAAGAAGACAGCGCAGAAGCCACGCAAGTCTTAACATGGTTCCCCAAAACACCATGGCCTACTTTCTTAAGGCCTCCGCATACTGCAGAGATTTGCAGCAGTATATCAACGCAGTATTTCCTTTCCTCTACCATCCGCTGCAGCCCCCTGACCTGGCCTTCTATTTTCTTTAGCCTGTTAACAGCATCTTTCTGTATTTCCTCAGTTAGCACTTATACCCTCCCACTATTGGTTTTACTCGTAACCGCACTCCTTCAAGCGGTTTAATCCCAGTTTATGCATGACTTATCAATTTATAAAAATCCATTGTAAAAACCTGCAATGTCTGCAGTCCTGACATTAAGCAGGGGTTATAATAATATCACAGCATAATCCTCATTAATACCCAAGCTCCCCTGATGGGTGCATTATCTTCCTTAATAATGCCCGCTGCCTGTTAATCTGACTTTTAGCCCTGGGTAGATATGATATATATTGCCAGAAAACAGATATAAAGATCGGGCCTTTCCTTATGTAGAACCTGCACTATTTTCAGCCTTCTCCTCTGATATATAGGAAGGTTCAATTTTTGCCTTCCTTATGCGGGTTGAATTAAGCACCACGCTCAAGGAGCTTGTGGCCATAGCCGCAGCCCCAATTATGGGGTGGATTAGCCCCAGAAAGGCAGCGGGGATAGCTATGGCATTATAGAACCAGGCCCAGAAATAGTTCTGCCTGATCTTATTAAAAGTGGCATTAGACAGTTTTATTGCAGATATAATGGAACTGAGGTCTCCCCTCACAAGGGTGATATCTGCTGATTCTATGGCTATATCGGTACCAGCGCCGATGGCTATTCCCACATTGGCCTGTTTTAGGGCCGGAGCATCGTTTATGCCGTCCCCTACCATGGCTACATTTTCAAATTCCTCCTGAAGCTTCTTTATTTCATCCACTTTCCCGTCCGGCAGAACCTCGGCCAGATATCTGCTCATGCCCACCTTGCGGGCAATGGCTTTGGCAGTTCTCTGGTTATCTCCGGTGATCATGACTGTTCTCATTCCCATTTTCTCTATCTCTGCAATAGCCTTTGCCGAGTCTTCTTTAAGGGTATCGGCTACGGCTATAATACCTGCAAGCTTTCCATCCACCGCCACCAGCATAGCTGTCTTTGCTTCGTCTTCCAGGCCCTCCAGTTCTTTCATATGTTGTTGGTAAGAGATTTTTTCTGTCTCCATTAATTTGGGGCTCCCTACCAGAACCTTTTTTTGGTCTATGCTGCCGTAAACGCCTTTTCCGGTTACCGAAGAGAAGTCTCTGACTTCTTTTAAGCCTATATTTCTTTCTTTAGCCTGTTTTACCATAGCCTCGCCCAGAGGATGCTCAGAAGCAGCTTCCACGCTGGCAGCATAAACAAGGAGATCCCTGTCAATAAAACCATTAAGGGGGATAAGGTCGGTGACCTCTGGTTTTCCTTTGGTTATTGTACCTGTTTTGTCAAAAGCAATTACCCTTATATTCTTCATCGTCTGTATGGCTTCGCCTTTCCTGATTAAAATCCCTTTTTCAGCTCCCAAGCCGCTGCCCACCATGATAGCTGTGGGGGTAGCCAATCCCAGTGCGCAGGGGCAGGAGATAACCAGAACGGCTATGGTAGCCAGTATGGCCAGTGAAAAAACCGGTATAGCAGTAGTGCTCCAGGGAAAATTAAAATATTCAACAATAGCTATGTGGAAATCAGGAAAAACCATCCAGGAGACAAAAGCGAGGATGGATACAACAATCACCACCGGCACAAAGTACCCGGTAACCCGGTCTGCAAATTCCTGGATGGGCACCTTGGATCCCTGGCATTCTTCTACCATTTTAATAACCTGAGCCAGAAAGGTATCCTTGCCCACTTTTGTAGCCTTTACTTTTAACAAGCCGTGCTTGTTAATAGTGGAGCCAATTACAGCGTCCCCCTTTACTCTTCTCACCGGCAGTGATTCTCCGGTGGCCATGGATTCGTCTACCGTGCTCTGGCCGTCAATTACCACCCCGTCCGAGGGAATTTTTTCACCAGGACGGACCACCATGACCTGCCCCACCCGCACTTCCTCAACAGGAACCTCTATTTCTTTTCCTTCCACCATAATGCGCGCATTCTTTGCTTCCAGCTCAAGCAGCTTTTTAATCGCCTGTGAAGCCCTTCCCTTGGCCTTTGCTTCCAGATACCTTCCTACCAAATGAAGGGTAAGGATAGCAGTAGCCATCTCCACAAAAGAGGTGATTGGAAGCCAGAAAGTCAAAATATTAAGCAGATAGGGGACCAAAGAGCCCAGGGTTACCAGCGTATCCATATTGGGGCTAAGGTTTTTTATTGACTTAAACGCACCGCGGTGCGTTTCCCAACCGGCAATAAATATTACCGGAAAACCAAGGATATATATAATCGGAAAATAATAGGGAATGGCTACCACAAACATATGTATAGCCATCATAATCATGATAGGGCCGGCCAAGGAAATTGCAAACCACATCCGCCTTGCAGTATGTGACATCTGCTCCATGGCTTTATCTTTTTCCTCTTCCTTTTTTTCTCCGGTTAATTCATATCCCAGGCCCTGCACGATTTTTTTAAATTCCACCTGGCTGATAGCCGAGGGGTCGTATTTAACCGTCAGTTTTTCCATAGGAAAATTGACGCTGGCCCGCACAACTCCATCCCTGCTGTTTAATTCCTTTTCTATTTTCTGGGCACAGCTTGCACAGCTCATGCCTGAAATTTTGAAGGTAACGGTTAATGCCTCTTCCTGGCTTGCCTTTGCATCATATCCTTCATTCCTTATTACTTCTATCAGCTTTTCCTCATTTACCCTCCGAAAATCATAGCTTATAAAAGCCTTTTCAGCTGCAAAGTTTACCCGGGCAGACTCGACTCCTTCCGTTTTTGAAAGCGCCTTTTCAATCCGCTGGGCACAGCTGGCACAGCTCATGCCTATTAATGCTAACGCAATCTTTTCATTCTTTACTTTATTCATATATCTTAAAGCCCCTCCTGCAAGCTATATAATTATAAGTGGCATTTTTTTAAATACTACAGCATCAAACTTCTTTCGCAAATTATCAATTTAACAGGCTAATAAATCATCCAAATAGCTACCAGCCCTTTTGGCCTCTTTAGTCATAAATTGTTAATTACATTATCCATTTTTCCATTTAAACTGTATAGGTTTTCTCTCATCTATACTCTCAATAGTTAATTTTACCCACTCTACATCCTCTTCCAGAAGCGAATCCCCGCCCTCCAAATTGGGAACCATTAATACCCCCATGATATGGGATTCATTACTGTGTTCATGTTCCTGCCACTCGAATCCCTGGCTAACCTTTCTTCCTTTGCTGTCCTCCAGGGTTACTGAATCTGTTATTTTATAATCACCTACCTTTTCGGTGTATATATCTATCATAACTTGGAAAACCAGATAGTTGTCTCCCATTTCCTGGAATGGGTTTAAAAAAATTACCTGAGCCTGTATTCCGTCTTTAACCGGGTCGCCGTTAATTTGGCAAAACTGCAAAAACTGCTCCCGGGATATTGGCTGATTAAGATCCAGCATATTTTCTTCTACCGCCGGCTGTTCATCGGGAACAAACTCATAATCGCTTGAAACCCGATCCAATCCAAATGCTGCCAGAATTGATAATATAAAAACAACCACGGTAATTAAATTAAACCTTTTCATCTCCCCAGTCTCCAGCCCTTTTCATAAAGAGGCATCAACAAAAACAGCAATAGATAAATAAGTGCCCCTGCTGCCAGAGTATAGGTAAAACCTAATTTCATAGAAATTATGACAGCCAATACCGAACCTCCCACCGACATGATACCGTTTACCCCCCATACAAGGGGAACGGCGTTTTCCTTTTTTGCCTTTTTTAATATCCTGATTCCGTAGGGAAAGGGCATGCCCATAAAAAACCCCAGAGGGAAAAGTATACCCACAGAAGTTAACATCCTTATATCATTGGATGAAACAATCCATTTATTCATAAGCCCGGTTAATAGGAAATAAACGGCAGCTGTTAAAAATGGAATAACCAGCAGAGGCAGGTATTTGCCCCTCCATTGAAATTTTCTCCAGCTCCCTACCAGACTGCCTGTTCCTCCGCCCGCCAGCAAAGCAATCAAGGTAATTATAAAGGAGCGGGTGGGATGCCCCAACAGAAGTGAGAACATCTGTATGAGGGGAATCTCGATCAGCATAAATGCTGTGCCCAGTCCAATGAAATAGTATGGTGACCTCTTCATATTGTTCCTTTTGAAGGCAGGTTTGAAAAACAATGGTGCCAGCAGGGCTGCAGCCAGCAGGCTGACCAAAACCATATCCACTCCCCGGTTAAAATCAAAGAAAAACGGTTTGTTGTCAGTAGTGGGCACAAAGTTCATATTCTCCTTAAAGTAATAATCTGAGGTGCTTAAATTACCATCGCTAAATCCCTTCAAGATGCTGTCCTCTTTTAAATAAGGAAGATGAAGCGGGGAATGCATACGGCTATCTATAATCTCTTGAAGCTGCCCTGTTTCAGGTATGGTAAACGGTGATTTTTTAACCACTACCAGCGGCATTAAAATATTATCATCATGGCTTTCCCCACTATTTTGACTGACCATCACAATATGGCTGGCAATCTGACTTCTGTCTACTCCAGCCTCTTCCAAGGCTTCTGCTATAGTCAGGGTCATTTTTCTCAAATCATTAGCATCATGGAGAATAAAAGATATTCTGCCATCATCATCCAAAACTGACCAATAATCCCTGATGGCTTCTTTTGTATAAATAAAATTCTCAGCTAAGGCATAACCCGTCGTCTCTGCAACCCCAGTCATAACCTGGGCAAGATAGATTATATCGTATTGCTCCCCGGACTGTTTTACAAAATTTCTTCCATCCTGGATGAATGTATCAACCTCATCCCTTCCATAAATATCTCCATTGTATTGGGCATATCTTTTGACCATATCCACACTTCCGCCGCTGATTTCAACCGCGTCAATGTCTTTGCTGCCGGCCAGCAATGCCAATACTATATCCTTTCCGCCCCCTGGTCCTATAAGAAGTACCTTTTCATTCTTCCCCATATCAAACGGCAAATAGTTTAAATCTTCTCTGAGATACTCCATTTTGCTTAAATCTCCGTCAAATCGCAGCATCTGGGAGTTTGCCCCGCCATCTATGGTAACTACTTTACTTTTATCATCATTAGAGGTATCAATAACATCGGTCCTTGAATAAGCATCCCAGGACCAATCTTCCAGCTTGTGCTCTAGGTTTGCCATTCTAATCCTTGCCAGTGAAGTCATTGGGCTTGTAAAATATCCCCTGAACCTGCTTTCAAATTGTTCAACTCCGGGCTGGTAGGACCCCACCAGCACTAAAACCGCCATAAAAACAATTGATGCTAATCTCAGCTTACTGTTATTTAGCCTCCAGGCTAAAATAAGGGCAGAGATAAGGGCAAATCCGGAAACAAGCAGTATTGTATTGGCAACACCCAGCTGATTCATAAAAATGACTACACCCAGACTGCCAGCCCCCGCGCCAAAAAGATCGGCGAAGTATAACCTGTGGCTATCTTCCGGCATGATTTTAAAAATTGTGGAAATAAAGATTCCCCCTAAAATATAGGGAATAGCAGCCAGAAGGGAATAAAACACAAACAGATTCATAAACGGCAGTTTAAATATCAGCGAAAAAATACCTATATATGATGCTGATAACAGTAAAAGCCATCCCGGGAGCCGGCTTATAAGCTGTTTTTCAGTACTCTTCCTGCCCAATCTATAGACAATCATTCCTCCTATGCCCAAGCCAAATATAGCCATCGAAGTCAGCATAAACACAAAATGGTACCTGAGCATAGGAGAAAACACCCTGGTAAGGACGACCTGGAAGACAAACATGGATACTGATACTAAAAATAAGCTTACCAGCAATGGCGGCAGGGAAATGCTTCTACTTAGATTATCTCTTTTTAATTTATTCTCTTTCATCAATTAAACCTACCCAGACATTTCTGCCTGCTGTCCTATTATTTGTTAAATCATCCCCGCCGGATAAAGAAGCCAGGGTAAATGCTCCAAGTTTTTTACCGGTTAGCTTTTTTAGTGGCATGTTTTACGTTTCCCATCACCTGAATCGGAAAGGTTTTGGATAAAATTCTTATCTATCCCCCCGCCTACAAAGCTCTGCGGATTCTCTTTAAAGGTCTGCCTGCAGGCAGCCGAATCAAAATAATAGGTTCTGCCGTTTAATTTATACCGATATGGAGTTTTTTTTCCAACCTTCACCTTGCATACCGGATCCTTGGCTCTGCCCCACATAATTTCCCCCTTTATGCTTTTTTTTCCTGTTGATTTAAATAGCTTTGCGGCTTCAGCATTTTCCCTGGATTTCCATAAGGATAAATAATTTCTTTTTAAGCAATTAAATGATGATTCTGCGTAGCAACAACTGTTTCATTCTTTTTTTCCTAAATATTTCTCAGGGAATTTTTCAAACTGAGTCTTGCAGCCTTCTGCACAGAAATAATAAGTTCTACCTTTATATTCTGAAGTTGCCGCTGCTCCACTTTTGTCAATTTTCATTCCGCAAACCGGATCTATTACTTTTTCTGCCATTTTATTCACCTCCCATCATTTAGCTTTAAGTAAAAATACATATTATACCCTTACAGGGTACCTGTATAATACCTTTAATTTTTATGGGTGTCAAGTGCACCATTGCTTTAAGTATTTTTTAACTGCGGCTTCCAGGCTCAAAGTCAAAAACAGAGCCCTGTTTAATCCTATTATACGAGAACAATGATTATAAAAGGCATCTCTTAAAAAAATATCTGCATATTCCGGTTAAGCCGGACACCTGTTCCGGGTTTATAAATTCAGAAGGCCTTGCAGAAAAAATACTATAGCCGGAATTGAAAAGTGAATATAAATTCCTCTGATTTTTTTTATAAGGCAGCCTTCACTGAAAAACGGCCCGGGGGAAATTAGATAAGCCCATACAATTTAAATCTAATAATTAGAAAGCTAAATCATAAGCTCATTATGTTTCTAATTTTTTTTCTTCCTTAAATTTCCTTATTACATAGCCGCTAATAAAAAGAGCAGCAGCTAAAGCAATTATATTTATAACATAAACAACCTTTATTGTTCCGATATATGAACTATCTATCCTGTATGACTCTATAAAGGTTCTATAAACAGCATATACGCCCAGATACATCGAAAATATCAAACCAGAGGGAATTCTATTTGGTTTATTTTTATAAAACCTGTGCATTACCAGAAGCAGAAAGAATAAAGAAAAATTTATAACTGACTCATAAAAAAAAGTAGGATGGAAATACTCGTAGCTTGCATAACCATAGGGCCTGTGTGCAGGATCAATGTAAATACCCCAGGGGAGGCTGGTTGGCCTTCCAAAAGCTTCCTGATTAAAATAATTGCCCCATCTGCCTATGGCCTGGCCCAGAATTAAAGCCGGTACCAGGATATCAGCCCATAACCAAAGGTCTAATTTCCTTATTTTAACAAACAGCAAAAGGGCGATAAAGCCGCCCATGATAACCCCGTGGATGGCAAGACCGCCGCTTCTGAAACTTAATATAAGGGCCGGATGGTTGATATAATAGGACCAGTTAACTGCAACATGCAGGAGTCTGGCACCAATTATGGAAAGTATTATTGCAAAGGGTGCAAAATTTAATATTTCCTCTTCTTTTTGGCCTCTGTATTTTGCAAGCAAATAGCTTACCAACAGTCCGGTTATAAGGGATACGGAAATTAAAATTCCGTACCATCTTACTTCTAATCCTAACACACTAAAAGCAGTAGGATCCATTTTAAATATTTCTCCTTATATATATTTTTGTACCGTATTTTCTAATTTATCCTCTAACTGATATAAAAATCTATGCTTCTATACCCCTACCTGGTATCTGTATATACTACAGCCATTGCTGCTGCGTGTCAAGCTCTGTACCGGTTAGCTTATTATTTACATAAACAATCTTCCAATTTAAGGCCACTGCTTTCTTCCTTAAAAGGTTTATATCCTTTTTATGCTCTAAGGTTTGAAAAAAATACATTCAGTTTAAAAAACACAAATAATTCCAAAGATGTCAGGGCTAAGGATATTACTGAAGGCAATATAAGATATCTGCTTATTACCCTTCGGGCTTTATTGGCAAACATTGGTATCAAAATTATCATTAGAAGGTTCACAAAATAAAAGGTGAATATTACTGAAAAAGCAGAAAGGTAGTAATAGAATAGTGATAAGAAACCAAGCCGAAGCAGGGTCATGATTATAAAAAATATCAGTATTAAAAAATAGACTATTAATTTTATTGGACTTTTGAAAATTTTTAAGTCATCAGACTTTTGGTAATACTGCCTGTTAAATACCGGAAATATAATAGCTGTAATTGATGACCCTGCTAAAAATCCAGTTATAAACCTTATATTATTGCTTGATTCATATATACCCAAATGAGACAGCACCCAATCTATTGCAGTTGATGCAATTAATAGAAAGAAAATTATTAGAACATATACTGACGCTAATTCATTTTCTTTGCTGAACAAAAAAAACAGTATTATTGCTGAAATCAAAAAGCCAAGGTATATACCTGTAGTTCTTCCACACAATGGCAGATAAATACCTCCTATTACCAGGGTTCTGGAAGGTATCTGGTGGCAAACCGAAGAACCAATTTTATTTGCTAAAAAATAGATAAAGACCATATTTTTTAAACTGGAAGTTATGCAGCCATATTAATTTTGTTGCCTGAATCCCTTTAAGGATTTAGGCAACAAAAAAAGCTTATAAAAATTTATTCTTTTGCGTGGCTGCGTGGCTGCCTTTCTTTGGAAACCTAAACATAAATGCTGAAACATTACTCCTGTATTCCACATAGCTTAAACCAAATATCCTTTCCATTTCTTTTTCTTCTCTTTTAGACAGAGCTATATAAAAGAAAATAAGGACAGGCCACATCAAAATAGTTATGATTGTAGGCCATTGGATCATGGCTCCAGTAGTTACAAAAAATATGCCTAAGTACTGGGGATGCCGGATATATCCATAAATACCGTCGGTAACCAGCTGGTTGTCAGCTCTATGGATTTTTCTCCATCCGGCTACTATCACCCAGATTCCCCCAACCATAACCAGACTCCCCAGCAGGCAGATAAGTGCTCCTGCCCAGTTTGGGAGGCCCAGCAGTGTTCCCCAGAGATGGCCTTTCAAGTGGCTAAAGGGGTCGTTTATGCCTAATTTATTTATCAGCAATGGTGAAAGAAAATATATGGTTAGCGGAAAACCGTACATCTCTAAAAATAATGCCACTATAAAACCGGTAAAGACGCCCAGCGATCTCCATTCGTATTTTTTTTTGTTTTTGGGCAGCAAAAAACTAAATATAAAAAAGACAAATATTGAAATATGAATTATAGCCAGGGGCCAAAGACCGTAATCATAAATTCTGCCCAAACCATCCATCTATGGTCTCCCGCTTCCTTTAAACCTTATAATAACGTGTAATTTCCAGCCAAAGTTAACTATAAATTCTTTATCTCCGAAAGCAGTTTTTGCAGAGTATCTTTTGCATCCCCGAAAAGCATTCGTGTTTTATCATGATAAAACAAAGAATTCTCAATTGCTGCATATCCCTTACCCATTCCCCGTTTCATTACAATTATATTCTTAGCTTCCCGGGCATTGATAATGGGCATTCCGTAAATAGGGCTGGAGGGATCATCTATGGCTGCCGGATTCACCACATCATTGGCGCCTATAATAATTGCAACATCGGTGTTGGGCATATCCGGATTTATCTCATCCATCTCTACTAATTTTTCGTAAGGTACATCTGCTTCTGCAAGCAGTACGTTCATATGCCCTGGCATCCTTCCGGCAACCGGGTGGATGGCATATTTTACTTCCACTCCCCGTTCGGTAAGCAACTTATCCAGTTCGCTGCAAACATGCTGTGCCTGGGCAGCAGCCAATCCATAACCGGGAATGATAACCACCTTCTTGCTGTAATTAAGCAATACGGAGGCATCGCTAAGCGAAATTTCTTTAATGGTTCCCATTTCCTTTTCCCCTGCAGCCGCACCTCCACCACCAAATGCTCCTATAATAACGCTTAACAAAGAGCGATTCATTGCTTTGCACATCAACAGGGTAAGGATGGTTCCTGCGGCGCCTACAAATATACCGCCCAGTATCATTGCTTGGTTGTCATAAATAAAACCGGCCATGGCGGCAGCTATTCCCGTAAACGAATTCAATAATGAAATCACTACCGGCATATCGGCGCCGCCGATAGGCATAACGAAAAATACCCCATAAACCAGAGAGAGTGCAAACAGGGAATAAAGCAATATTTCTGGGGCAACTATTGGACTCTCAGCAACCAGCATAAAAGCAGTAATTCCCACTATAAGTGCCAGCATAAGCAGATTCACATATTTCATGGCAGGTGATTTCCAATCCTTTATTTTGCCATTTAACTTTCCATAGGCAATCATGCTTCCACTGAATGCTATGCTCCCGATAATCAATCCAAGCAGTGTTACCAGCGGCGATGTATTTTTAAGGTTGGAAAACTCCATTAATGCAACCAGTGCTGATGCTCCTCCTCCGGTAGCATTATAAAAAGATACCATCTGGGGCATGGCGGTCATTTTTACCCTCCGGGCAATAACTGAACCAACCACTGTCCCTACCGAAATAACCGCTATGATAACAATTGTATTGGTTAAAGGTATATTGTTTCCGCTATTGTCTCTGTGCAAAATAAGCGTGGTGACGATAGCCAGCAACATTCCTGCTGCAGCCCATAAATTACCCCGTTTTGCCGATTCGGGTTTGCTTAATAATTTAAGGCCAACCACAAATAATATTGCCGCTACTAGGTAGCTAAAATCAAGAATGGTTTTTCCATATTGTATGGTATTTCCAAACATATCTCTATTACCCGTTCAATGTTAACCCTTTTTATTTTTTTTAAACATGTTAAGCATACGGTCGGTAACCACAAATCCTCCGGCAACGTTTAGCGTGCCAAAAAGTACGGCCATTATTCCCAGCACCAATTCAAGTGAGAATTCGGAAAGATCAGCATGTCCTAAAAGAATGATGCCCCCGATAATAATTACCCCGCTAATTGCATTAGCTCCAGACATAAGCGGCGTATGTAGTACAGAGGGTACATTTGAAATTACTTCAATGCCAAGGAATATAGACAATAAAATAATAAAAATGGCTTCCCTGTTTTCACTAAAATAGATAAGTACCTGTTCCATAGCTTTAGATTTATATCACTGATTTTACTCGTTCGTTTACAATTTTACCCTTATGAGTCAGACAAGTTCCCTTTACAATCTCGTCTTCAAAATTAAGCTCAAGATTTCCTTCCTCATCAATAATCAGTTTCAGAAAATTAAGTATATTTTTCCCGAACATGTTACTTGCAACATTGGGCATGTCTGATGGGTAATTTGATTTACCTATAATCGTAACCTTATTATACTGAATCACTTCGTTATTCTGGGTAATTTGGCAATTACCTCCCGTAGATGCTGCCAAGTCCACAATAACTGAACCAGCCTTCATATTTTCAACCGTTTCTTTATGTATCAATATGGGTGCTTTTTTACCAGGAATTTGTGCAGTACAAATGACCACGTCGGCAGCCAAAGAATGCCTGTGTATCAATTCACCCTGCCGTTTTTTAAAGTCCTGCGTCTGGTCAACAGCATAACCACCTGTATTCTTACCCACAGTTACACCTTCAACCTCTATAAATCTGCCTCCCAGGCTTTCCACCTCTTCTTTTACCGCCGCCCGTACATCAAATACCTCAACCACAGCACCTAATTTTCGCGATATGGCAATAGCCTGCAAGCCTGCTACACCTGCTCCCAGGATTAGCACTTTTGCCGGTTTGATGGTACCCACCGCTGACATAAACATCGGAAAAAACCTTGGTAAATGAAAAGCCGCATCAAGGACAGCTTTATAGCCAGCAATGGTAGCCATGGAGGATAGTGTATCCATTGCTTGTGCCCGGGTAATCCGGGGTATTAGCTCCATGCTAAAAGAGGTAATTTCATTCTCAGCCAAGCCTGCTACAAGCTCCTTATTGAAAAAAGGGTTGAGTATTGCCACTATTACTTTCTCCCGGGACAGTAACTTTAACTCACTTTGGCCAAAAGGATTAATCATTATCAACATATCTGATTTTTTGAATATTTCTTCTCTGGCTGCGATTGAGGCGCCGGCTTCCCTATACTCAGAATCAGAAACCATCGACCGTTCCCCGGCCCCTTTTTCAACACCCACATTCACCTTTAGAGCTGTGAGTGCTTTCACCACTTCGGCCATTATAGCTACACGATTTTCATAACCTGGTTCTTTGAGTATGCCTAGCTCCATTATATTTCCAATAAGCCTTGTTTCGATTATTAAACTTCTTAATGTTGTAAAGTCTCCAAAGATATATTGTTTCCTTTTATCATCATTATACCCTTACCCTGTATCTGTACAGGGTACATGTATTGTTTATAAATGTCAAGCCCCCGAATTAATTTTGTCATTTAAGTTTTATCTATGAAAAGTGCACACCTCAGGCTATAATCAGACCAAAAACAGAAAGGTCACAAGATTATGGCGCAGATCCACAAAAGGTTTGGTTATAATGAGGTAAAAGCCCTTCTTGGAAAATACATAAAGAAGGAAGTGGAAAGAAAATATATTGAAGAGATTTTGGGCATTAAGAAAAGAAGGTTCTTTGAACTTTTAAAAAGTTACAAGGAGGACCCAGATTCCTTTACCGTAAAGTATAAGAGAAAAAAACCCACAAGAAGGATTGGCAAAGAAACAGAAGAGGCCATACTGACTGAGCTGAAGATAGAAAAAGACCTCATAGATTTAGATGATAATCCCATAGTAGACTATAACTACAGCTATATAAAGGACAGGCTTGAAAGCAAGCACTATACAAAGGCAGCACTGCCCACCATAATTGACAGGGCTAAAAGATATGGATTTTACATGAAGAAAAAAAGGAAAGCTGCGCCATGACCGGGAAGTGGTCACAAAGTATGCCGGAGAACTCATACAGCATGACAGCTCCCACCACAAGTGGAGTCCCTGTTCGGATAAGAAATGGTATCTTATCACCTCCACCGGTGACTGCAGCAGATTCCTTCTCTACTGAAACCTGGTGGAGACCGAGACTTCCTGGGCTCATATATGTGCTATAGAGGATGTGGCCCTAGCTTACGGGCTTGCCTACTCCTATTATTTTGATTGCCACTCCATATTCAGATTTGTCCAGGGCAGGGACTCTTTCTGGAGAAAGCATTATAAGGTGACAGATGATGTAGACCCCCAGGTAAAAAAGATACTAATAGATCCGGGAGTAAAGGTAAGATATCCACTCCTCTCCACAGGCAAAAGGCCGGATAGAGCGGTTGTGGGGGGTTTCTGTAGGACAGACTGTTGGTAGAGTTTAGCCTAAACGGGATAAAAGATATTGATTCTGCCAATCTGTTTATGGGTAAGTATATTAAAAAATTTAACCAAAGATTTTCTGTGGTTTCCAAGGGGGAACCTGTTTTCAGGAAACTTTCTCAGGCAATAAATATCGATTATATACTGTGCTCTAAAACCCCCAGAAACTTGATAACGGTTTGAGCATTTACATTTAAGGGAGAGGCTACTATCAGCTGATATCCGGCCGAAAGCCTGCTGCCACTATTGCCCGTTTTAAGCTAAAGGTACTTCTAAGCAGCCGGATAGAAATAAAGGCAGAGTATCGGGCAAGGTATACTCTCTTGCCAGGATAGAAAAACCTAAAGCTAAAGGAGGCTAGAAGGTTAAAAAAGACAGAAGGATTACTCATAAAAAGGTAAAACGTATGGATCCCATAGCTTTGACAGGTATTAATATGGTGGAGGCGGCGGGAATCGAACCCGAAGGTTACTGCATCTTAATAGCTATTATGCACAGTTATTGGGTATTGCCTTATAGGGCCTTCCCTATATCTGACCTGCTAAAGTTTAGAATTCAGGATTTGTTCCAATTTATTTGCTTTTATGGGGTTGTGTTCAGTCCTTGACATTTTCTTGACATCTAAGACCAAAACCTTGTTATTGGGGGTAATAGAGGTCCTGATACCACTGGACCCAATCAGTTGATAACGGGTTATCTACTTCCTTCACTCTTTTTATAAGCTTATCGGATGTAAATGCGAAAAATCTATCGCTGTGGTCTATTAGCTTCTCATATTTTGATATGGTTGGCTCTAGTGATTTGTTGTCAGGATGATAAACAACTGAAAAATATACCTTTTTATATGGCCATTGAGATGGGCTGGAAGATTCAATACTTGTAGCAAGGAGCTGATTGCGCCATAACTGGTTCATACCCCCCTTAAAGGGGCATTGGTCATATTTACTGATCAGGTCAGCCTTAAATGGAGATACCTCTCCCAGAGTAATGTTCCAATAGCTGTAGTTACACTTGCTATGATAATAGCAGCGATTAGGATCCTTAAGTATTGAACTTGCAGGATAGCATTTATGGCATGGCAAACATCCTTTGGCTTTATATCCCCCACAGGTGGTAAATTCTTTTTCAGTCAATTTATGTTCGATTAACCACAGGTTAAGATTGCCCTCATAATCATAATAGGCAATCGCTATATCTGCATCAGTACCGCTTGCCTTATTGTGATCACGTAGCATATTATCCGGCTCATCCCAAAACTCGATTCTAAATCCACTGTCAAGAAAGCCAGTTGCGATCTGTTTGAGATCTTCTTTAACACAGCTTAAAACCTTATCAGCAGTGTTGGGATCTTCCAATATTGGTAAAAATAAGTTGGCGCATGCGGCTTGAGAGCTTGCCATGTTAGCCCCTAAAAACTTATGACTCTTAAAATGTAATTTCTGCTGATGGGATAAGAAGTGTTTCTTTACACTCGGGTATAACGGATACAATTGGCCCCTTAACTTGTCAGGGATAAACAAGTCGTAATAAATACCTCTATATAAACCTGGGTCCTTGCATATATTGGCCCATTTCCAGTCAATTAAATGAGTATATATCTTAAGCTGAAAGTCTGTAAGCACACTAGGAAGCCGGTATTCTTTTCCGTTTATTTTATAAATCTTCATAATCTTTTAGCTTAAGACTATCTAAAAATCCATTTCAATTAATACTATATTGTGATCGCTAAATCTTCTGACCTCTTCATTGTCTAGGATCTCATATTTTAAAAACATGCCCTTAAGGGAATTGCTCATAAAAAAGTAGTCATTTTGCCAGGTTTTTTTACTTTTTGCATGACGAAGTTTTTGCACATAATCTTTGTTATCAGATAACTTGTAAACATCACTTAATCCAAAATCCTTGATTCTATCAAAAAGAATCTGGTGAGACCTGTTACCCTGAATATCATCGAGCTGTGTGCTTGCATTTAGGTCACCGCCCATTACAATCTTTCTATTCCCTCCGATGTGCCCATTAAACAGACCGGTTAGGTCTGATATTATCCGATGAAGGTTTGTAATGGAATACCCTTTGCAAGGGCCATTGGATTCCATAAGGCCATACAGGGATATAAAGGTTATCATATGGCCACCTATTTTTATATTTCCAATTACAAAGGCTCCCCTAAATTGTGTATCTAGTTCCTCTTGGACTAACTTGTACTTTGGACTGTAAATGCCTGAACCCCAATTGCGGCTTTGGCCAATCATTTCCCAAACAAGGTTAGCCTCCTGGTTTTTTATTTCCTTGGTTGGGCTTGCTTCCTGGAAAAGATAGATATCCGCTTTTACACCATTTAAGAAGTAATCCCATGCTTGGCCCTGCAAGGATTGGTGTTTCCAGTAATCCATATTCCAGGTTGTAATTCTTATAATCATATTTACCCTATTAGTTTCTAATAGCTCTAGCCCTAAAGGGCTGCCTTCTAATAGTTAAGTTTGATTATAATAAAATATGTGTTTGTTATCTATCACCAAATTTATGCACTTCTTCTTCCAAATATGGGAAGAGATGCGGTAAAGCAATTGGAGGGGATACTGGCAAAAATTTATTTCATATATACTTAAAGTAAAAAAGGGTTATCTAAAAATCCCTGTTTTTGCTCGTTAATTAGCTCCTATTCAACCTTTATTTCACCATTAAAAAAAATAACTGTAATGCTGCTTTTACTCTATTGTCAGCTATTGCCTAAATTATGAAATGCTAAAAATTACTGTCGGCCCGTTTTATATAGCAAAAACCCAAGAAATATTTCTCGGGAAGCTATCTTCTTATTCTTTATTGTTCGATACTATTCTTTGCCCATGGAATAGGACAAGCTTCGAACCTATTTGGTGGGAAAACAATCAATAAAATTCACCTATCTTATTCAATCTCTGCACCTGCAATTTCTATTACGGTGAGAGACTGGACAGCCTCGAACTTATTCAATTAAAATTTATCTTTCTTACGCATCAAACCAACCTTCAGTACATACACCAGCTTTTTTTATTTGAAATAAAAGGAAGACCGCCTATTAAGCGATCTTCCCTTGTGATTAGTCGTTATTGTCTAATCATATTCCACTCTGCAGGTTCTCCATCTTCGCCCCTGTACTCTCCATCATTACCATGTCTACTTATGCCACTAGCTGTATCACAATCAACCATGATGCCCTCATATTCTGCGAAGTAACCATCATCAACGTAACCTTCTCTGTTGTAATGCATTTCGATTATATCTCCCACGACAGTGCCTTCGATATTGCCCCAGATAATGTTTTCATCTGGGTGCCACCTTTTACCAGTAAACGTCCCATCTGCTTGCTGCTCATCTATGACTATTAAACTGGTACTCCTAGTTCCTACTGTCTGAGACCAAGTGCCAATTATGTCATGGCTGAGCTGGAACTCACTTGATAGGGCGCTAGTGCCTGTCCAATTTCTAATTTCAGAGTCTTTGACCCAAATCCTGAGCTGATATGTTCCAACTGTTTCATAAGACAACCCCTCAAATATGACTTCACCATTAGCATCTGTGAACTCAGAACCTGGGAAATCTTTTTCTCTTATTAAACTTGCCTTCATTTCAAGGCCTTCAACAGGATTGCCGTGAACGTCTTTCACTATAGCAGTTGGATAGTTACCTTCAAGGTCTTTAATCTCTTGGCACACAAAACCGTCTGCAATATCTACCACATATTCTATAGACAGACCTGTTGGAATACCCGCTCCTAACCCTACCAGATAGTTGTATACTGCCTGATAATAAGCCTCTTCGTCACACTTTTCTATAAAGGTTTCTCCGTCCCAATCACCATACCAATTATAGGCCGGGAACGCAGCCTTGTTAGTCATTGTCTGGGCAACATCTCTAATGTAGTTGCCTCCATCACGACCCGATCCATATCGAGCATCTACCCCTGCTTCTTCTAATAGTTGACCTGCTATATCGGGTGCCGCAAGACACTCATCAGTATTATTTTCTTCTCCCAGTAATACAGCCGGAAAACTGAACATAACCACCAGCGATATCACCAGTATTGCAATTATTAGCTTTTTCACGATTTCCCCCTCTTATATGTTTTATAATTTGTTAAACTGGTTTAAGAATAAAACAGCCCCTCTCTCTAAACATTGTATTTTTCTTAGAAATAAAAAACCGACCAAACTTAAATCAATTTAGTCGGTTACGCTACTCACTCCACTTCCCTAAGCGTCCATCTTTGGGTAAGCTTCAGTGTACCTAAATTATTATATATGTATTAAATTATTATAATGTTTCAATGTAATATAATTATATTTTAATGTCAATTAATAATTTGTTTATTTCGTGACCAATTAACTTTGCTAAACTACTTCTTATTAAACCCTTGCCGTTTTCAGCACTCAACCTACGATTGGCGCTAAAAGGTAATGGTCCCTTAGAATTGTCTGACGGTTATATAGTGGAGGCGACAGAAATCGCATTTCTTAAGAATCAGATATTCAAAACCCAACATTGCACATTATATATGCATAGCTTCTTCCTAATATAGGAAGAGATGCTGCGTAAAACCATTTGAAGATATGCTGGCAAGGGGATCTTTATAAACAAATAAGCGGGCACCTATTTTTAGATGCCCGCTTATCTAGACCCGTATTAATAATTTTAAGGAGTATTCCTTCTTAGCTTATTTGCTGCAACCATGAGGCCGCCGCCGGCAACAAGCATTCCCAGTCCCATAAAGACATATACCCAATCAAATCCGGTATAGGGTAGTTCTTCGGTAACACCTAATACTTCTACAGTTTCTTCGGTTATTCCTGCTGTTTCCACTACTTCTTCCCCGGAGACTGTAACTTCTTCAACTTTCCCCATAATTCCAAAGTCTACATAAATAGAGTGATCTGCAGAGACATTTTCAAATGTGTATGTTTCTACTGCTCCTATGTATGCTCCATCAACCGAAACATCGGAAATCTCATAATTTTCATCCCTGGGTGTTATTGTATAGGTCTGGTTTTCACCCTCTGTTACTGCTAGCTCACCAAGGGGGGTTATAGTTCCACCATTACCAGTTGAAGAAGTTATAACATATGTAGCAAGAGGCAGCACTTCAACTGCCAGAGATGAAACCGGTGTACTTTTTTTGGGCTCTTCATTTTGTTTTTCAGTTACAGTAATAGTAGATGTGGATTCATCACTTCCATTCCCATCTCCATCTGGTGTGAAATAATTGTAAGTAACTGTAGCCTTATTTATCAACTCTCCAATGTCATCTTCTGTAACAACATATTCGTAATTAATGGTGTAAGGAAAATCATCTTTAAATAGGGTACCGATATCTCCTTTTTCACCTAAATCTACGAGGCTATCCACCACCTTAACATTCCGGAATTCTTCTCCAAGTCCTGACAAATCAAGTTGTTGCGCATTGGCAACATATCCATCTACTCCCTCTTCTGGATTTGGAGGTGAACTTTGATAACTTAAGACTATAGTATGGGTTACAGTATCTCCCGGGTTGGCTTCAGTCTTGTCAGCAGATTTGCTTATAGATACGCAACCGGACATAAATACCACTAATCCAATTAGTGTAGCGATAGTTAAAAACTTTTTCATTACTTGTCTTTCTTTGTAGTAATTTATCAAAACTCTAATTAAAAAATAAAAAACCGACTAATTAAATTTAGTCGGTTACGCTACTTGCTCTGCTTTTCCCAAGCGTCCAGATTCGAGAAAAGCTTCAAAGCATCTAAATCTTATACATATATCAACTTTTTATAAAAAAAGAAGTTTAGTTTAATTATATTTTAAAGTCAAGCAGGTTTTCCAGACAGGTAATAAGAATCAAGAAAAGGGTGAAAAGGATTGGTCCCGAGGCAGTAATTGGTGGCAACAGGAAAAGGAAGCCAACAAATGCAATAGAAGATATGCTAAAGGGTCTGGTAGTAAAACTTAAGAAAGGACTATCTCCTACCATACTGGAATGCGCCTTGGTGGGGTGCTGGCTCTGTCCTTGGATTTGGTATTCTTAAAGGTTAAAACTATTGCAGTAAAAAGGTAACATACCTTAAAAGATGGAAATCCCATTCTAAAAAAGCCCAAATTCTTGCAAGAACTAGCTTCCCACTCTTTAGGCAGTCCGCCTCTTAATAATCAACCCTTAGATCTTTTAAGTATATAAATGACTTTGGGCATTTTTTGTGCTGAAGATTGAATTTGCCAAGCCAAATCCTTGAAATTTTGGAACATGCATTCTCTGAGCTTGAATCCAAAAGGGGTTACTTCTCAGCACATCCTTGTCATTTTCAGCACCCAGCCCACAAGGGTTGATGCTAAAATACATGGATCTCATGAGTTTAGCAGTTATTAATATGGTGGAGGCGGCGGGAATCGAACCCGCGTCCGAAGATATTGCCACTTAAACTTCTACAAGCTTATCCCTTATTTTAATTTCGCTGTCATGTCTGGTAAGGGCACCATCCATAAAAGCTATCCCGCATAAATTTCCCCTGCTATACCTGCGGACAAGGTATAACCGGGTATCCTGCTAAACGTCGCCTATCGAAAAGCACAGGAAACCTCCCGTAGACGAGCAACGTTAAACTACGCCGCTAAAGCTAACTGTGAATCGTCAGCATTTATGTTTAGTTTCAGCTTTTTACGAGTTCTGATACTCGGCTTGCCATCCAAGCTCAACCTATCCCCGTCGAATCCAATTCGCCCCCATATATGGAGCAGAATCATAATACAACAAATTCATCTATATTTCAAAGCTCTTTTAATTTCCCTCTGCATCTCTTTTTCCTGTATATCCCGTCTTTTATCCCTCTTCTGCTTACCTTTGGCCAAAGCAAGTTTAACCTTTACCTTATTATCCCTAAAATAAACCTCCAGAGGCACCACGGTAAGGCTCTTATCGGTTAATTTTGAAGCCAGCCTGTCAATCTCTTTTCGGTGCATCAGCAGTTTTCGGGTCCTAACCGGATCTATCTCCTCAATCCTGGCCTTATCATAGGGAGATATGTGTACATTATACAGCAGCAGCTCCCCATTCCTTATCCGGGCATAACTGTCTTTTAAATTAAGCTTATGCGCCCGGATAGATTTAACTTCGCTGCCCCTGAGCACAATACCTGCCTCGTAGCTGTCCAGTATAAAAAAATCCCTTAAAGCCTTTTTGTTCCTGGCTGCTGTTACCCTATTTTCATCACTTTTATTCTGCTTAGCCATTGTTCTCATCCATCATTGAATTTAAAACTTCCTTGGCCCGGTTAAGCTGGGTATCCTCTTCTGCTTCCAGATCCAGCTCCACTTTTACATCAGGCTCTATACCCACTTCATTTATGGATTCTCCCGAAGGCAAAAGATAGTTGGCAGTAGTAAACTTAAGCCCGCCACCATTGGAAAGTTCCTGTATGGTCTGTACCGTTCCCTTGCCAAAGGTGGTCTCGCCTACCAGAGTTGCCCTTCCGGTTTCCTTGAGCGCTCCTGCTACCAGTTCTGAAGCACTGGCTGAAAATTCATTCACTAAAATCACCAGGGGAATATCTGTATACACTCCTTCTTTAGCCTTGTAGGTGCTGGTCCTCTCCTGATCCTCTGTTCTTCCCTTAACTATTACTATAGTTCCTTCATCCATAAAAAGATCACATACCGCTACGGCATCGTCCAAAATGCCTCCCAGATTATTACGCAAATCCAGTATTATGCCTTCCGCACCTTCATCTTTTAGCTTCTTTATCTGCTGCTGCAGTTTTTCTGCCCCCATATCCTGGAAACCAATATACTGTACATAACCAATATTGCCATCTATTAACTCTGAAAATACATTGGGCACATAAAACTTCTGCCTGGTTATATCCACCTCAAAACTTTCTTTTTCCGAAGGCCGGTAGATGGTTAAGTTGACATCAGTCCCCTCTTCGCCCTTGATCTTAGTAACCACTTTCTCCAGCGACAGCCCCAGGGTAGGCTCATCTTCCACCCGGGATATAATGTCACCCTCTTTTAAACCATTGTTAGAAGCAGGGGTATCCTCTATAACCGTTACTATTACTACCCTTTCCTGTTCATCCTGGGTGACTATTACCCCGATGCCGCTCATGGTTCCCTGGTAGGATTCTATTATCTCCTGATATTCTTCCTGGGTAAAATATTCTGCATACTTATCATCCAGACCCTCCAGCATACCTTCTATAGCATTCTGTAGTAACTGCTGTTTGGACTGCTGATAGATTGAACTGCTTACTATAAGATCTATGGCTTCTTCCAGAGGCTCCAGGCTAAACTCCTGTTCCTGGTTTCTATTAGCCTGGTTTCCTATGCCCAGAAGGCTGGTGGTACTGTTGCCGTTGGAAAGTTGTTTTATGGAAGAAAAATTTATCCCCAGCCAAAAACCGGTAGAAAGTACGAATATAATTGCAATAACTATTGCAATAATTTTTATGATTAATCTTTTCAGCATAAAAAATACCACCTAAAATGAAAGCTTTACTAATAAATTATATGCTTTTAGGGTAAAAAGCAATATCTGCTAAATTGTTACAAATAGCCCATGGGGTTCTGGGCATTTCCATTAATCCTGACCTCGAAATGAAGGTGGGGACCTGTGGACCAGCCGGTGGAACCCACAAAACCAATAACCTGTCCCCTCTGTACCATCTGGCCGTTGGAAACATTAAACCCGGACATATGTGCATACCAGGTAGCGTAGCCGCCTCCATGGTAGATCATTATGGAATTACCGTAACCGCCAAAATAACCTGCCTGCACCACCTGGCCTCCGTCAGCTGCAATTATGGGTGTACCATAGGGAGCTGCTAAATCCAGTCCTGAATGAAATCTCCTGGTCCCGAATATGGGGTGTACTCGGTAACCAAAACCAGAGCTTATCCTTCCCGCTACCGGCCAGGCAAACTTGCCTCCGGGGGCGCTTCCATAGCGGTAGCTTTCCAGAATTCGTTTAACCTCTGATTCCTTAGCCGCCAGCTGCTTTTCCATCTGGATGAGAGCGTTCTTGTTAGCCGTAGTCTGGGATAGCAGTGAGTTTTTTTCATTATATATGCCTTCTACCTCTGCTTTTTTGGCTTCAGCCTGTACCACCAGGGATTCGACTTTTTCTTTGCTTTCCCTCTGCTTTTCCCTCAGGTCCAATATGGACTTCTTTACACTTAAGGTGGCCTGTTTTTCATCCTTGATGGCAGTTATAATTTCAGTATCCTGCTCGGCAAGGTTGTTCATCAGCTTGATACGGGAGACAAACTCCAGGAAGCTTTCCGCTTTTAGCAGAATTTCTAAAACATTAATATTGCGGTTTTTGTAAATGGAGGCAACCCGGTCATTTAAAATCTGGATCTTGGAATCCAGTTCCAGTTCTATATCTTTAAGCTCCTGTTCCTTCAGGACCAGCTCGATGGTGGTTTTATCAATCTCCGCCTTGGCCTCCACCAGTTTATTGTTGAGGTCATTTAAGTCTGACAGAGCTCCCAGCAGCTGTTCTTCCACTACTGCTACCTGCTGAATGTATTCCTGCTCCTGCTTCTTTACTTCCTGTATTTTTTCCTGGGTTTCTTCTCTCTCTTCCTTGATTTGCTCCAGTTCCTCTTCCAGGGTCTGGGCATGAAGCATAGAAGGATTATAGCCGGATATAAAAGAAGCGGTGGCTACTATAATTGCTACAATTATGGCTATAATGTTTTTGCTACAATTTTGCATAAGTTAAAATAATATGTTTTCCTTATTCTACCATACCTTTTTATAATGTTAAGTCCTAAACTTTCAGGTAACGTCTCAGGGCCAGGGCACTGCTTATCAGTCCCACCAGCACCCCCAGGCCTATCAGCAGCAGATAAATATATATGACAGTATCATTGCTGCCTACAATAGCCAGATCCTTAATCCTCATGGTATCCACTATGGCCCTTTCCCCCTTTATAAGCAGGAAATTACCCAGAAAATAAAGGATAACTACCGCCAGTATACTGCCCAGAAAGCCCTCAAAAAAGCCCTCAAAAAGGAAGGGTATACGTACAAACCAGTTGGAAGCTCCCACCAGCTTCATGACTTCAACTTCCTTTCTCCTGGCATGTATGGACAGCCGGATAGTATTGTATATAAGCACAATAGTGGCCAGAAGCAGCACAATTATTATCAGCAAAGCAATAGTGCCCACAATGGCTATTACTGAAAACAGTTTATTTACATAGTTCTGGCCATATATAACATCATTTACCCCTTCAATAAAGCCGCCGTCCTGGTTAATAAACCGCAGGGCCACCTGGTCCACCTTTTCCGGATCATTAAGGGTTAGCTCAAAAGATGCGGGCAGGGGATTGCCCTGAATTTCCTTAAGTATATCGCTGCCCTCATTTTTTTCCCTGAACTGCTCCAGGGCCTGGTCTTTGGATATGAACCTCACATCCTTTATCTCTTCCCAGCCCTCAATCTCCTGTTCCAGATAGGTCTGCAATTCATCGGAGACATTATCTTCAAGGTAAACTGCAATTTCAACCTGGCCTTTTATGGAATTGAGTATGCCCAGCACATCATAAACTATCACTGAAAACAGCCCGACCATAAACAGGGTTATGGCTACAGTGGTGATAGCGGTAAAAGCCATCAAAAAATTTCTCTTAAAATTGGAAAAGGTCTCTCCGAAATAATACTTGGCCCTGGTCATTATTCTCCGTAAACCCCTCTCTTCTGGTCCCTTATTATCTCTCCGTTCTCCAGCTCTACCACTCTTCTGCGCATTGAATTTACCACACTCTTGTCGTGGGTGGCCATGACCACGGTAGTGCCGATTAAGCTTATCCTGGAAAGGAGCTTCATAATACCGTCACTGGTGGTCGGATCCAGGTTTCCGGTAGGCTCATCTGCCAGCAATACGGGAGGGCGGTTTACAAAAGCCCTGGCTATGGATACCCTCTGCTGCTCCCCTCCCGAAAGCTGATGGGGAAAGGAACTCATCTTCTGGTACAATCCTACCAGCTTAAGTACCTGGGGAACCTGGATTTTGATTACATAGGTAGGCTTGCCTATTACATCCAGGGCAAAAGCTACATTTTCAAACACGGTTTTATTGGGCAAAAGCTTAAAATCCTGGAAGACACAGCCCATGTTTCTCCTGAGCTGGGGTACGCGGGAAGATTTCAGTTTACAAATATTTCGCCCTGCTATAAGGATAGAACCACTGGATACATCGTATTCCTTTATAAGCAGCTTAATAAATGTAGATTTTCCCGAACCGCTGGGGCCCACCAGGAAGATAAATTCACCCTTCTTAACCATAACATTTATATTTTTTAGAGCGATGGTATTATCATCATAAATCTTGGTAACATTCTTAAATTCAATCATATTCATGGTCATGTTAGAAAGCAAAAATTTTTTATTAGATAGAGTTTAACCTCTGGTTAACATTTTTTCAAGATAACCCCTTATAAATTCATCTATATCTCCATCCAGCACCGATTGTACATCCCCTATCTCCACTCCCGTACGGTGATCTTTAATAAGCTGGTAGGGCTGGAGGGTATAGCTTCTTATCTGATTACCCCAGGCAATATCTTTTTTCTCTCCCCTTACCCTATCCATCTTTTCCTGCTTTTTTTGCATCTCCAGTTCGTAAAGCTTGGATTTAAGAATCTGCATAGCAGTCTGCCGGTTAAGCATCTGGGAACGTTCATCCTGGCAGCTGACTACAATTCCGCTAGGCTGATGGGTTATCCTGACTGCTGAATCGGTAACATTTACATGCTGCCCTCCGGCTCCGCTGGACCGGAAGGTATCAATTTTTAAGTCTTCTTTGTTTATGTTTATGTCCACCTCCTGCTCAAACAGAGGGGTAACTTCCACCGAAGCAAAGGAGGTATGCCTCCTCTTAGAAGAATCAAAGGGGGAAATCCTTACCAAACGGTGTATGCCTTTTTCCCCTTTGAGCAGCCCGTAAGCATAATCGCCCTTCACGGTCAGGGTAGCATTCTTGATACCGGCCTCATCTCCCGGTGACAGGTCAACCATGCGGTAATTTAGTTTCCTCTTTTCCATCCACCTTGTATACATCCTCAGCAGCATCTCGGCCCAATCCTGGGATTCAGTTCCTCCGGCACCGGGATGTATGTTAAGCACTGCGGGGTAAGCATCATAGGGTCCGGAAAGTATAGCCTGCTCTTCAATACCATCGGTCGCTTTTTTCAGCTGGCTTAAATTTTCTTTTAACTCTGATTCAAGTTTGGCATCCGGGCCTGCCTCCAGAAGCTGCAGCCCCAGTTCCGTATCTTCGGCCAGCTGCCCGGCCTGCTCATACCTGTCAATTAAGTCTTTGATGCTGTTTATGTCCTGTAAAATCTTCTGGGCCCGGTCTTTGTTTTCCCAGAAATCTGATTTTAGTGACTGTTTCTGCAGCCGGTCCAGCTGGCTTTTTTTCTTATCTATTTCAAAGACAATCCTTTAAGAATGAGAGCTTTTCCTTTATTTCTTTAAGTTTATCGGGATAATCTTGTATCATGGTTACCTTCCGCAACACTTTTTATATTTTTTACCGCTTCCACAGGGACAGGGGTCATTTCTGCCCACCTTTTCCTTGCTCCCGGCCGGCTCCCTGGAAGGAGGCCGGGAAGCCTGGGCCGGTCCGCTGGCAGTAATATTTTCCAGGGGATTCCTTTTAGGCTCCTGTTTTTTAGCCACCACCCTGGCATTAAACAACAGCTTTACCGTATCCGACCTGATTTCCGATATAAGTTCCTTAAACAGGCCAAAGGCTTCGTGCTTGTATTCTACCAGAGGATCTCTCTGGCCGATAGCCCTCAGGCCAATTCCTTCCTTCAGGTAGTCCATTTCCAACAGATGTTCTCTCCAGCGGTTATCTATTACATCCAGCATTATAAACTTCTCCAGATTTCTGGTAACTTCCGGCCCCAGCTCCTGTTCCCTCTGCTGGTAAGCATTAAGCGCCTTCTGCTTTAGCAGCTGGGCCAGCTGGTCAACCTTCATGTTTTCCTTTACAGCGTCTGGCTCCACCAGACTCTGTCCAAAGATAGGGTCGGCAGCTGAAGCCAGCCCTGCCAGGTCCCAGTTTTCGGGATAATCATTTTTATTTATATGGACTTTTACCAGCTCACCAACTACCTCTTCAATCAGGGAGACGGCATTCTGTTTGAGATCCTGTTCTAAAAGTATCTTCTCCCTGCGGCCGTAGATTACCTCCCTCTGCTTGTTCATAACGTCATCATACTCTAAGACATGCTTCCTTATTTCAAAATTACGGGATTCCACCTGTCTCTGCGCATTCTCCACCGCCCTGTTTATCATAGGGTGCTGTATGGGCATATCATCAGGGAAATTGAACCTTTCCATAATTGCACCGATACGGTCCGAACCAAACAGCCGCAACAGCTCATCCTCTGTAGAGAGGTAAAACTGGCTGGAGCCTGGATCTCCCTGTCTGCCGCTTCTTCCCCGCAGCTGATTGTCTATTCTCCTGCTCTCATGGCGTTCGGTACCCAGTACATGCAAACCTCCCCGGTCTGTCACCCCCGGGCTCAGAACAATGTCAGTACCTCTTCCGGCCATATTGGTAGCGATAGTAACTGTACCCTTTTGTCCGGCATCTGCTACTACCTGGGCTTCCTTTTCATGCTGCTTGGCATTAAGCACACTGTGGGGGATACCCAGCCGTTTAAGCATACCGGAAAGCTTCTCCGATTTTTCAATAGAGATGGTGCCTACCAGTACCGGCTGGCCTTTCTGGTACCGGCTGGCAATATCATTGACCACATTCTCAAACTTTAACTGTTCGCTCTGATATATAAGGTCGGGAAGCTCATCCCTTTTTAGAGGCTTGTTGGTAGGTATAACCACCGTTTCCAAACCGTATATATGCCTGAACTCTGCTGCTTCGGTAATGGCAGTACCGGTCATTCCGGCCAGGGTGTCATACATACGGAAATAATTCTGTATGGTTATGGTAGCCAGGGTCTGGTTTTCGTCCCGTATGGCCACTTTCTCCTTGGCCTCTATGGCCTGGTGCAGGCCCTCTGAATATCTCCTGCCGGGCATAAGCCTGCCCGTAAACTCATCCACTATCATTACTTCGCCGTCTTTTACTATATAATCCACATCTTTTTTAAACAGGTAACTGGCTTTAAGGGACTGGTTAAGCGCATGGACCAGCAGGTAGTTGGAAGGATCATAAAGATTGTCAATCCCGGTTATATTCTCTACCTTTTCTACCCCCTCTTCGGTTATGGCAGCATTTCTGGCCTTCTCATCTATCTCAAAATCTACCCCTTCTTCCAGCATGGGGACTATACGGGAAAACTGTTTATACAGCTTGGTTGTACCGGTAGCCACCCCCGATATTATAAGGGGGGTTCTGGCTTCGTCAATCAATATACTGTCCACCTCATCTATAATGGCATACTGGTGCTCTTTCTGGACCATCCGGTCCCTGCTTATTACCATATTGTCCCTGAGGTAATCAAAGCCAAATTCATTATTGGTGCCATAGACCACGTCCGCATCATACTGCTGCTTCTTTTCTGCCGTATCCATTCCATGCTGCAGAAGCCCCACTTTCAGGCCCAGAAAATCATAAATCTTACCCATCCACTGGCTGTCCCTTTTGGCCAGGTAATCATTGACAGTAACCAGATGGGTACACCTGCCGCCAATGGCATTAAGGTATATTGGCAGTGTGGCCACCAGGGTCTTCCCTTCACCGGTTTTCATCTCGGCAATCTTTCCTTCATACAATACCGCACCGCCCATTATCTGTACATCAAAGTGCCTCATGCCCAGAGTCCTTTTGGCTACTTCCCTTACCACTGCAAATGCTTCCGCCATTAGCTCATCCAGGCTCTGGCCCTCAGAGTGCCTCTGTTTAAACCGGGCAGTCTTGGTTGCCAGCGCACTATCATCCAGCTTCTTGAGTTCATCCTCATAACCGGCAACCTGCTCCACCAGCTGCTCATAGACTTTTAGTTTTTTACCCTCGCCAAATTTTAATATATTTGTAATTTTCTCAAACATAATTTTTCACCAGATTATTCAGTAGTAGGCTCAATAAGCCCGTAATTGGAATCTTTCCTGCGGTAAACCACTGCCGTATCATTGGTTTCCGAATTTATAAATACAAAAAAGTCATGTCCCAGAAGCTCCATCTGCATTACTGCCTCTTCCGGAGCAATGGGTTTTAACATAAAGGTTTTGGTTTTGACTATCTGTTTCTTTAATTTCTCCACCGCATTATTTTCATTGCTGTCTGCCGGAGATTTCCTGCTCCTTTGAATCCTCTTGTTCTTAAACTTCTTGGCCTGCCTTTCCAGCTTGTCACTTACCTTGTCTATGGCAGAAAAAACATCCGTCCCCGAATCTTCGGCCCTGATAACTGCTCCTGCAGTAAACACGGTAACTTCAGCCCGGTTGTTTTCATTTATGCTGGGATTCTTCTCAAAAATTAATTTTAGCTCTACTTCCATCGCTTTATCCAAAAATTTATCTACCCTCGCCTTTATCTTTTTGTCCGCATACTCTTTTATCTTGTCATCCAGATCGATGTCTATGCCCCTGACTCTAAATTCCATTTTTCCCTCCTTGGTTAATTGTTTTTAAGGCAAACCTCAACCGCTATGGAGCCCCTGTGGTCATGGTCCAGTTTAAAAACCACCTTCTGGCCCCGGCTAAGGCTTTTAAAGCCGGTACCGCTTATGCCGCTATAGTGGACAAAAATATTATCCACATCCCCTGACTTTATAAAGCCAAACCCCTTTTCGGGGCTGAACCATTTTACTATACCCTGTTCCTGATTCATATATGCTGCTCTCCCCTGGCTACAGTTAAAAGATACACCTTTTCTGCCCCCGCCTGTTTAGCCAGCCAGGCAATATGGTTTAAGGTGCTTCCAGTAGTAAAAACATCATCTATCAGCAGCAGGTTGCGGCCCCAGTATTTCAGGCAATTTATAACTTTGTAGCTGCCTGCCGGATTATATTTTCTTGAATAGCTGTCCAGCTTCTTCTGCTCCTGGTTTTCCTTAATTTTCATCAAGTTGTTAGCATAAGGTATTTTCAACTTGCTTTCAAGGTGTTTGCATATCCTGTGAATATGGCTTCCCGGGGCCCCGTCTAATACCTCTATATTCTCCCCCATATAATGCTTCAGGTAACAGTCTTGAAGCCAGGAAGCCAGAAGGTCTGACAACTGATACAGGCGCAGCTGTTTGTAGCGGTAGATAATGGTTTTTATACCTGCCCGGTAAAAGGCAAAACTCCTGCACCGCCAGTAATACAGGGACTGACGGGAACAGAAACTGCAACCTGATCGTGAACCTGGTTTCCCACAACGTTCACATATTCCGGTGCCGATAACTTCTATCTGCCGTCTGCATTTATCACACAAGCTGTCGGTAGTTATCCTTCCACATAGACAACAGGCAGGAGCCAGGAACATATCTTTAAATGCCTGGCCTAAATTTAGATGACTTAAATTCACCGGATAGTTATTTTTCCTGCTGTTTTTTATTATTCAGCTTATCGATATCTATAACCTCATTTGACATTATCTTTACGCTGGGATGAATTATTATCCCATTTTCTATAACGCTTTTTGAACCGATTACCGCTTTCTCCAAAACCGATACTTTGTCCTTTATCTTGGCATCATAGCCAATGATGGCACCGATCAGCGAAGAATCCTTGCCGATATAACCGCTGCCCCATTTTATTCCCCTGTACAGTACTGCCCTCTGGTCCACTACCGTACTGTCTCCCAGTATAATGGGGCCGAACAGCTTGGCTTCTTTTTTTATGGTACAGTTATTGCCGATACAGACCGGGGGTATAATTATTACATCTTCTTCTATCTTGCAGTTCTTGCCTATCCATACCCCTTCTTTTATCTGTTTGCCGGATATTTTTACTTTTACCTTGCCTTCCAGGGCATCAAAATTTCCCTGCTGGTATTCATCCAGGCTGCCCACATCATTCCAGTACTGGGAATGGGTATAACCATAGTAGGGAATATCTTTGTCCAGCAGGTCGGGAAAAAGGTTCTTGCCAAAATCATAAAACTGCCCTGCAGGCATGTGCTCAAATATCTCCGGTTCAAATAAATATATGCCGCTATTGGCCAGATCCGATTTGGCTTCCCCACTTAAAGGCTTTTCCTGAAAACCGTAAATCCTTTTATCATCATCCAAAAGTACTACCCCGTACTGGGAAGTATCTTCCACCCTGGTCAGTAGCATGGTGCAGATTCCGCCTTTCTGCTGGTGAAATTGGTTTGCCGCTCCCAGATCTATATCGGTAAGAGCATCGCCGCTTATAACCAGAAAGGGCTGGCCTTCAAAAAAATCCTCCACATTCTTAACCCCTCCGGCAGTACCCAGCAGTTCTTCTTCATAGGAATACACCAGGTTTACGCCCCACCGGGAGCCGTCCCCGAAATGATCTTTTATGGCTTCCGGATACCAGTGCAGGTTGCATACTATATCCTTGTAGCCGTGACCGGCCAGCAGGTCAATAATATGTTCCATTACCGGCTTATTTACAATAGGAGCCATGGGCTTGGATATCAAATCTGTCAGGGGCCTTAGCCTGGTGCCCAGGCCTGCCGCCAGTACCATTGCTTTTTTAGTTTTCATCTCTACACCAACTCCTGTTCCAATTTTGCAATATTTTCCACATAGGGGGGATAAATGGTCCCTTTTTCGGTGATTATCCCGGTTATATCTTTGCTGCTGGTAACATCAAAAGAAGGATTTTCAACCGGTATATAATCAGGTATTATCCTGGTTCCCATTACCTCTCTGACCTCCCGGCCATCCCTCTGTTCAATAGGTATCTGGTCTCCGCTGTGCATGTCAAAGTCAATAGTGGAAACCGGAGCTGCTATAAAAAAAGGTATACGGTAATGCCGGGCCAGGACTGAAAGCCCCAGGGTCCCAATCTTGTTGGCGCTGTCTCCGTTTTTAGCCACCCTGTCTGCGCCTACCACCACTACATTTACTTCTTTTCTGGACATGAAAAAGGCAGCCATATTATCGGTTATAACTGTACAGGGTATGCCCTCCTGATAAAGCTCCCAGGAAGTAAGCCTGGCCCCCTGGAGATAAGGCCTGGTTTCATCCACCAGCACCCTTTCTATCCTGTGGTTCTCATGCAGGCTCCGGATTACCCCCAGGGCAGTTCCATACCCTGCGGTAGCCAGCGCCCCTGCATTGCAGTGGGTGAGTACCGAAAGCTTATTTTTAGCCAGACCCCTTATGGCAATCAAACCATTTCTGCCAATGGCTTTGTTTGTTTCTATATCTTCCTGCTCTATTTTTTTAGCCTCCGTCTCCAGCACCTGCTTTATATGGTCAATGCTTTCCCCTATATTTTTATCCAACAGTTTTTCCATCCTGGACAGGGCCCAGAAAAGGTTCACCGCCGTAGGCCTGGATTTGGACAGCAGGTGCACTCCTTTCCTTACCAGAGATAAAAATTCATCCTTGCTGTCTCCGGTATACTGGTTTGCCGCCAGGGTTACCCCGTAGGCAGCAGCTACCCCGATAGCCGGAGCGCCCCTTACCACCATATCCCTGATGGCCCGGGCAGTACTGCCAGCGTCCCTGCATATTAAATATTCTTCCCTGAAGGGAAGTTTTCTCTGATCAATCAGCTCCAGTGAGGTGCCCTTCCATTTAAGGGTTAGGTTCCTATCTCCCATGAATTTAAATACTCCTCCTGCTCCGGGGTTAATTTATCAATGGTAACTCCCATGGTCTGGAGTTTTATCTTTGCAATTCTTTCATCTATAGCTTGGGGTACCGGATATACTTTCTTCTCCAGGGTATCTGCCTGCCCGTATATATACTCGGCGCTTAAGGCCTGGTTGGCAAAACTCATATCCATAACGCTGGCAGGATGTCCTTCCGCTGCTCCCAGATTTACCAGCCTGCCCTGGGCCAGAAGATAAATTCTTCTGCCGTCTTTCATTTTGTATTCAGTGACAAAAGGCCTTACCTCCCTGTTGGAAACACTGTTCTGCTTTAAATAATTTATATCAATCTCTGCATCAAAATGTCCTGAATTGGCAACTATGGTCCGGTCTTTGCAGCTCTTGAGCACAGGCTCACCGATAACATTTTTATTTCCGGTAACCGATAAAAATATATCTCCCACTTTAGCTGCCTCGGTATTGGTCATAACCTCAAACCCGTCCATCTTTGCTTCCAGGGCCTTCAGGGGGTCAATTTCCAGCACCACTACCGATGCTCCCATTCCCCTGGCTCTCATGGCTACGCCTCTGCCGCACCATCCATAGCCCACTACCACAAATTTCTTTCCGGCAATAAGGACATTGGTAGCCCGGAGTATGCCGTCTATGGTGCTCTGACCGGTACCATAGCGGTTATCAAAAAAGTGTTTGGTTTTGGCATCATTAACCGCTACTATGGGATAACCCAGTACTTTTTTTGCTTCCATGCTCTTTAACCTTATAACCCCGGTAGTGGTTTCCTCGGTTCCGCCCAGCATATTGTCCAGAAGCTCCTTCCTGCTGCTGTGCAGACAGGAAACTACATCCGCCCCGTCATCCATGGAAATCCTGGGTTTGGTGTCCAGAACACTGTTTATATGCTGGTAATAGGTATCATTATCTTCACCTTTAATAGCAAATACTGATATGCCGTAATCCTTTACCAGGGAAGCAGCCACATCATCCTGGGTGCTTAAGGGGTTGGAGGCGCACAGGGAAACCTTCGCTCCCCCTTCCTTTAAGGTAATCATTAAATTGGCGGTTTCGCTGGTAACATGCAGGCATGCCCCCAGGATCAGGCCCTTAAGGATTTTGCTTTTGGAAAACTCATCCCTTATCCCTGCCAGCACCGGCATATCCTGCCCGGCCCATTCAATCTTGTTTTTGCCCTCGGCAGCCAGGCTTAAATCTTTTACGTCATACTCCATTTTAATCCTTTCTAAATTAATCAAGCTTGGAAAGCTCTGCTTTCAGTTTCTCAATTTTTTCCACAGGGGTGGGGTCTACTCCATGGTAGAGCGCCAGATATACACTGGTTATATCTCCGGTGTACAGGGTTGACAGCGCCCGGGCAAACCTGCTTTTACCCTTTACCGGAACCTCTATCACCTTCCCCAGATTATCCTCAATCAGCTTTCTGGTGGCCTCTATGCGGGCCTCGATCCTCTTATTGCCCTGCTGCTGGGTGAAGATTATCAATACAAAATTTTTTGTTACCGGTGCCAGCCTGTCCCAGCCCACGGTTTCATTATGGTTAAGCTCCGGAAACTGTGCCCAGAAACAGGGGGTCTTGGCATTTTCATTTATCTCGCATTTCCACCGGTAGGCAATAGGCCCAAGATACCCTTCCTGGCCGTATACCACCGGCAGCCGGTCTCCTATCATCACTGCCAGTTGCTTGGCGTAATTTTTTTCATAGGGGTTGTTGCGGTTAAATTGCCGGCCCAGCTGTTTAACCATATCCAGGCCTTCCTGTATATCCCCGGCATCAGTATCAATTAAGCCCAGCCTGCCCAGGGCCATATAAGCGGGCATAAACAGATATCCAAAAGCTCCCCGGGGCTGGTAGCCGGAGGGCAGGCTTATAAGGGAGACATCATCATAATCCGCCGCCAGCTGTTTCAGCTTTCCTCCTGAGGTTATAAACAGCATGGCTGCCCCGATGCCGGCTGCCTGCTTTACACAGGAAATAGTCTCTTCGGTATTTCCGGAATAACTGGAAGCTACCACCAGCCAGTCCTTGGTAACATAGGCGGGCAGATTATAGCCTTTTACCGCTACCAGATTCACCCCGGCGCTGTGGGCAGCCAGGGAAGCAATTATGTCCCCGCTGATGCCGGAGCCTCCCATCCCCACAAACACCAGGCCTGAATATTTCTTGCCGGCAATCTGGCTTAAATCAGCTGCTTCAGCAATTTTTTGGCCTTCCAGCAATTGGTTATAAAAATTTTCCTCAACCTCAAGCATCCCCTGGGGGTCCAGTTGCTCAATTTTATTTATATCATCCAATGTATTCAAATTAATAACACCTGCCTTTATTTATACTACAAACTTTTACCCTAATATTCCATCAATAACTTTTTTACCTGTCTTCAGCAGCCCTTTCAGTTTTTGGGCACTGCTGCTTTCTGCATACAGCCTTACCACTGCCTCGGTGCCTGAAGGCCTTATCATCAGCCAGCTGCCGTCCCCGGTTATATATTTGTAGCCGTCAATGGTCACCACCTTGTCTATCTGCAGTGATTCTATGGGTGCCGGCACCCTTTTATCCAGAAGCTGGGACAGCCTGCTCTTCTGATCCCTGGTTACTTCCATATCTATCCGGTCATAAACAAAATAGCCAAACCGCTCATAGATATCATCAAGTATCCGGCTGATGGATTTTTGTTTCAAGCTGGCTATCTCCACCAGCTTAAGGCCCATAAGCATGCCGTCTCTTTCCGGTATGTTTCCATAGCACCACAGCCCGCCGCTTTCTTCTCCTCCCATAATTACATTGCCTTCCATTATCTTCTGGCCAATGTATTTAAATCCTATGGGGGTGGTTACCAGCTCCAGGCCGTAATGGTCACATATGCGGTCAATTATGGAGGAAGTAGAGACAGTTTTCACTACCCTGCCTTCAAGCTTGCGGTCACCGGCTAGATGGTCAAGCACTACCGCAAAGATATGGTGGCTGCTGATATAGCTTCCATCTCCGGCTAAAGCGCCTATGCGGTCAGCATCCCCGTCAAGGCATATGGCCATATCCAGGTTATGGCTGGCCAGATACTGCCGGGCCTGATTAAGGTTTTCGCCAATAGGTTCGGGAGCCAGTCCGCCAAAGGAAGGGTTTATTTCCGAATGTATCTCTGCAACCTCACTTTTTACCAGGCTGCTTACAATATCGCGGTAAATCTTCTGTCCTGCCCCGTACATGGGGTCTATAAGCAACCCAAAATTATATTTCTTTATAACCTCGGTGTCCACCAGGCCCAGTATATGGTCCCGGTAGCCAGAGATAAAGTCTTCACTGGTGATATTCTGCTCCGGGTTAGCGCTGTCCCGGGCCAGGCAGCGATAAAAAAGGCCGTCAGCTATGCCCCGGTTTACCCTCTTTTCGATTTTTTCTATGATATCCATGGTAGCGGAACCGCCATAAGGGCCCTTCACCTTGTACCCGTTATACATATAGGGATTATGGCTGGCAGTTATCATGATTCCCAGGTCCGCGCCGCGGTCCACCACTGCATGGGAAAGCACCGGGGTAGGGACAGCAGTCTCCGATATCATGGTCTTAACCTGGTTGGCCCCGAATACATCACCGGCAATATGGGCAAACCGGTCCGATAAGAACCTGGTATCATAGCCAATAACTATCTTGCGCCGGTCGCTATCAATATTTGCTTTATGCTCCAGGTATTCGCATACTCCCTGGGTTACCACTTTTACATTTTCAAAGGTAAACTGGTCAGCTATTACATCTCTCCACCCATCAGTGCCGAACTGGATGCTTTTTTCATTCATGTTAATACTTTCTATACTAGTTTTTTTAACCTATTATAATCATACTCTACCATTATTTTAACCAGCTGCTCAAAATCTACCTCCGGCTTCCAGCCCAGAACCTCCCTGGCTTTTGAAGAGTCGCCCACCAGGAGATCAACCTCGGCCGGACGCAAAAACCGGGGGTCAACTTTTACATATTTTTCCCAGTCCAGGTCAAGACAGCTGAAGGCAGCCTCCACCCATTCTTTTACCGTATGGGTGTGGTCGGTGGATACCACATAGTCAGAAGGACTGTCCTGCTGCAGCATCATCCACATGGCCTGCACATAATCTCGGGCATAACCCCAGTCTCTCTTGGAATCCAGGTTGCCCAGGTAAAGGGCATCGGACAGCCCTAACTTTATCCTGGCCACCCCATCGGTTACCTTCTTGGTTACAAATTCAAGCCCCCTGCGGGGTGATTCATGGTTAAACAGGATTCCGCAGCAGGCAAACAGGTCATAGCTTTCCCGGTAATTAACGGTTATATAATGACCGTAAGCTTTGGCCACCCCATAAGGGCTCCGGGGGTAAAAAGGAGTATCCTCATTCTGGGGTACCTCCCTGACCTTGCCAAACATCTCTGAACTGGATGCCTGGTAATACTTTATATCCTTACCCATATTTTTTAATCCTTCCAGCATCCTGGTAACCCCCAGCCCGGTAAATTCTCCGGTAAGCACCGGCTGTTTCCAGGAGGTGGGAACAAAAGACATAGCTGCCAGGTTGTAGATTTCATCAGGATCAGATTCTTTTATGGCATTAACAATAGAAAGCTGGTCCAAAAGGTCTGCCTGCACAAATTTTATCTTATGCTTAATATGTTCAATCCTGTACAGGTTTTCTACCGAAGACCTCCTTATCATCCCATAAACTTCGTATCCCTTGTCCAATAGAAGTTCTGCCAGATAAGAACCGTCCTGGCCGGTTATGCCGGTAATCAATGCTCTCAATTTGTTCACCTCTCGCTTTTAGTTTTAAATCAATTAGAATTGTATTTGGCCTGATTGTATCCTGGAATTTATACAGATCTTTATTCCATTTTTAAGTACATTGTTTTTAGCAATTACACTGTTGTCCCCGATTAAAGAAATGCCTTCCACCCTGACATTTTCATTTATTTTTACATTTTTGGATAATATGGAATTCTTTATTACTGAATCCTTGCCCACCCTGCAGTTGTTAAATAATATGCTGCCGGAAATTTCTGCCCCTGCGCTTATATAGCAGTTATCCCCTATAACCGTGAGGGGAAGAATTCTGGCTCCCGGCTCAATTATGGTGCCATGGCCGATTACCACTGGCCCGGAAGCAAAATTGGAATCATCGTACTTGGCCTTGTCGGCAATATAGATACCGGGTTTCTTCCGGGGATAGGGAAAATCAAAATCAATCTTCTGGTCCAGAATGTCATGATGGGCGGCCAGATATTTTTCCGGAGTTCCCACGTCCAGCCAGTAGGTCTCGGAACGGAAGCCGTAAATATTGTATCCTTCAGCCAGGGCCTTGGGAAACAGGCCTCGCTCAAAGGAATAATTGACTCCTTCCGGAACCATATCCATTACCCGGGGCTCTATGATATAGGTGCCGGCATTGATAAGGTCGGTGGTTATTTCTTCCTCACTGGGTTTTTCCAGAAACTCTGTAACCCTTCCGTCTTTGTCAATAGGTACCAGCCCATAGGCGGAAGGATCCTCTACCGGAGTAAGGGAGATGGTTATATCTGACTTCTTCTGCTCATGGTAACCTATCATATCTGTAAGGTTCAGGGAGGTAAGAATGTCTCCGTTAAACACCATAAATCTTTCTCCTCCCAGATATTTTTCTACATTCTTTACCGCGCCGCAGGTTCCCAGCGGGCTGTCTTCTACTACATAGGTTATATTTACTCCCAGCCTGGAACCGTCGCCAAAATAATTCTTGAACACAGAGGGCAGGTAACCGGTGGAAAAAATGATATCTTTTATACCATGGGATTTAAGCCTGTCTATAAAGTTGTGCATAAAGGGTCGGTTTACCAATGGAAGCATGGGTTTGGGGTTCAGGTAAGTAATCGGTCTCAGCCTGGTTCCCTTACCTCCTACCAGTATTACTGCTTTCACTTTTAGCTCCTCTCCTCTTTTTTTACTTTATCTCTCCACCAGTTCAGGGTATCTGCAAGCGATTGTTCAAGCCGGTAGCCGGGCTGCCAGCCGGTATCAGCCTTAAGCCTGCTGTTGTCCCCATATATAGAGGGTATATCTATGGGCCTGAATTTTTTTTCATCTATCTTTACCTCAATACGGTCACTGGCAGTACTCAGCCCTATAAGTGTTCCCAGTATATCCGCTATTTTTATCTTCTTGCCGCTGCATACATTGTATGCCTGGCCATTTTTCCCTTTTTCCAGGATCGAAATGTAAGCGGCCACCACATCCCTGACATCCAGAAAATCACGGTATGCCTCCAGATTACCCACCTTTATTACCGGATCGGTTCTGCCCTGCTCTATTCCGGCTATCTGCCGGGCAAAGTCACTGCATACAAATCTGTCCGACTGGCCGGGGCCCATATGGTTAAAAGAACGGGTAACCAGTACATTTAGCCGGTAAGCCTTGCTGTAGGTAAGAGCAAAAAAATCAAGGGCTGCCTTGCTTATGGCATAGGGATTCTGGGGAAAGATAGGAAACTTTTCATCTATGGCCTGCTGCTGGTCCGGTTCCCCGTACTCCTCTGCGGTACATACCGCCAGCACCCGGCAGCCGGGTCTATGCCTTTTGACCGAATTGAGCAGGTTTACACCCCCGAACACATTGGTGCTGAAAGTATCTATGGGGTTTTCCCAGGAATGGGATACCGATGCCTGGGCAGCCAGATGGTAGATCCGGTCCGGCTTAAACTCTTCTATCAGGCCGTCCACTTTATCTCCGCTGGTCAGGTCAATATCTCTGGACTGAATCCGGGAATCTATATTGTCTGGATTTATATCTATTCCTAAAATCTTGTGATTTTGTTCTAGCAGCAGCCCGGCCAGATGCCTGCCCACAAAACCCGCTGCCCCGGTTATTATTATATTCAAAAGTAAATACTCCTAAATCTGTAGCCTGAAAAATATATAAACCATTTTAATATAAAAAGCAAACTATACAAACTAAAATTAAACACCGGATGATTTTGTAAATATTTTTTTAAAAAAAGTAAACAAAAACCTGAGTACCAGAACCATCAGAAGAAGGGGGAGAAAAATTACCCTCCAGTTATTCCGATGATGCTTTAAGTAGAAATAGAATACGCTTTTCTGCATCCTGAAAGATGCCCTTATATCCCTGCCCCGGCTGCTGCCCCCCACATGGTGAAGAACCTGGCTGTAAGGATAATAGTAAACCTTCCATCCCTTTTTCCACATACGGTAGCACAGGTCCAGATCTTCTACATACATAAAATACTTTTCATCCAGCAGCCCCACCTGGTCTAAGGCCTGCCTGCGGATAGCCATGCAGGACCCTGACACCCAGTCCACAGTCAACGGTCTGCTTTTATCCATTCCTTCCAGCTTATAGCCTCTGGTAAAAGGGTTATTGGGATAAACCGCTACCAGCAGACTGTGCAAAGCGGCATTGAACATGGAGGGAAACCTGCGGCAGGAGGGCTGCAGGGTGCCATCGCTGTTTATGATTTTTGGCCCGGCTATAGCTGCTTCCTCCTGGCTTTCCAAAAAATCAATCAAACCTTTCACAGCACCGGGGTAAACCTGGCAGTCGCTGTTTATAAGGATTATATAATCTGAATCAAATGCTTTAACAACCTTGTTGTTGGCAGCAGCAAAACCTATATTTTCAGTACCGGCTATCAGCTCTACCCACCGGTAGCGGCTGCTTATATATTCTGCAGTGCCATCGCTGGAAGCATTGTCCACCACCACCGTCCTGCAGCTGAATCCAGGCGGGTTTTCTTTTATTGATTGCAGTAAATCTAGCACATAGTTAAGGCTGTTGTAACTGACTATGCTTATCAGCAGTTTAGTTTTTTCTTTGTTTTCTGGCAATAGTGCAATAATCTTTTTTACTGTATTTTAATATATTTAGGCCGCTACCGCCATAATCAACTTGGAGCCAGAAGCAAACCAATGCTTTCCTTTGCCAGTTTGGCCCAGTCGGTGCTGTGGGGATCAAGCATTCCCTGTACCATAAACCCTATGGTAAGGGAAAAAAGGGTCTTGGAACAGTCCTCTACGTTTACTTTTCTTATAGATCCCTGCTTTATTCCCTGTTCTACCACGTAACTAAAAAAAGATGTGAACTTCTCATGGGTCCTCCGGCTTATGGAGTTAAGCTGGGGATCGCTTAACCCTTTAACATAAAGCTCTAAGAACAGGTTAAGCTGGCCCTTCACTTTGGTAAAGGCCGGTTTCATGGATTCAGGCAGGCTCATAAGCAGCTCCAAAAAGTTGACCTGGCCTTCTTCTATGGGGCCTATCTGCCGGGCCACTTCCTCTATCCATTTATCCATCAGTATAAGCATAAGCTGCTGTTTGCTTTTAAAATGGTGGTAGAAAGCGCCCTTGCTTATACCCGCCTGGCTGCATATGTCCTCAACCCCGCTTTCATTAAATCCCTTGTCTGAAAATACCTCTGCTGCAGCGCTTATGATGCTGCTCCGGGTATCTATCCTTCTCTGTTCCTGGGTCATGGTACCGTCCTGGCTACATAATTGCTAAGTTCGCTGCCTTTCAGCAGCTTAATTTTATCCCTTACCTTTTCCCGGTAAGAAGATACGTAATATACGGCAGGGCCGCTTCCGGCAAGGTGCAGGGGGGTTATGCCCAGCGATTTGAGTTTATCCATCCAGTAGCCAAACTTCTCAAACTCCCGCTCATATACCAGCTCAAACACATTGAACAGGCCGGCCTGGAAATTATTGCCCGACTGCCTGGTAATCTTGCCCAGAAGTTTATTGCTGTATTCTCCTCCGGTGTAATGGCCGGAATTTATATAGGAATAGAGCCTGGCTGTTTTATTGGGCATACTCAATGGCAGCAGTATTACTGCCATCCACTTGGTGTCCACCGCCTCCAGTTTCTCTACCTTTTCTCCCCTTCCCTTAACCATACAGGTGCCCCCGTATATAAAGTAGGGGACATCCGACCCTATTTTAGCTCCCAGCCCCAGCAGTTCCTCCAGGGTGAGCCCCAGTTTCCATAACTGGTTCAGGCCCCTCAGGGTTGCAGCAGCATCGCTGGAGCCCCCTCCCAGACCAGCAGCTGAAGGTATGTTCTTTCTAAGCTGTATCAATGCTCCTCCGGGGTAACCTGTTTCCTGCTTGAGCAGCAGTGCTGCCCGGTATACCAGGTTATCAAATAAATAATTGTTATTATCCTCCCCGAAAAGCATATCTTTTTCAGGGAGGCCTGAATATTCGGGTACCACCTGAATCCAGTCATTTTCCCAGAAAGTCAAAACATCACATATATCAATAGTCTGCATTACCGATTCAATATCATGATAGCCGTCATTCCTTTTACCTATAATTTCCAGGGTCAGGTTTACCTTTGCCGGAGCTATTTCACATATCATACCCATAACCTACAACCTTATAATCCTTTCCGCTTCTTCTTCATCCACTTCGGTATCCACACATCCATCCTTGGTAAGGGGCATGGTGACTATCACCGGCAGCTTCCTTATCTTATACTGGCTGAGGGTATCTGCTACCGCGCATACCCCTTCCTCCAGTTCCTTGTAGCAGGCAATGGCTACTATCCCCTTGGGCTTTTTTTTCTTTATATACTTTAAGGCCATGGACCCTCCCGGGGCAATGCATACCCCTTTATAGCCCAGCTCTTGGGCTAGTATCCTTAATCTTCCAATAGTGCACCGGTTGGGGCAGTCATCCCTGCATTCCAGTCCCTGTTTTCCCACCCTGGCCCCGCATAGCTGGGAGGGCCTCAAACAATGGGATATAAGCAGCACCCTGTCCCGGGGACTGATAGCGGCCAGGTTTTCTTCCTTATGGCTTCTGCCGGTTTTCATATCTTGTTTTTCCATATTATCCGCCCCCATTACTTATTATTTTTTAATTTCCTGTACTCTGCCAGAGCCATAAGAGGAAAATAATCTTTATAGAGCTCATATTTTAAATAGAAAGCCCGGGGGAAACCTCCTCCGGTATAATATTTTTCACTCCAGCTGCCATCCTCATTCTGGGAAGATATAAGGTAATCTATACCCCTGTCCACCTGGCTGCATAAGCCCCTGGAGGCCATAAGGCCCAGCAGGGCCCAGGCAGTCTGGGAAGCAGTGCTCTTGCCCAGGGGCTGGTAACATCCGGCTTCATAAGACTGACAGCTTTCACCCCAGCCGCCGTCATCATTCTGTATCATGATAAACCAGTCGACAGCTTTTGCAATATTTTTGGTTATGCTGCTGGTGTTATCCAGACCCAGAGCAGCAGTTGCCTGAAGCACCTTGCTGGAACCGTAAATATAATTTACGCCCCACCGGCCATACCAGCTTCCGTCTGGTTCCTGGGATCTCTTTAAATATCTTAAGGCCCGGGCTATGGGGCCGATTTCGCCGGTATAGCCCAGCCTGGCCAACACCCAGAGCACATGGGCAGTTATATCCGGACTGCCAAAATCAAGGGGGGTAATAAAATCGGCAAAAGGAATATCTCTCAAGATCCTCTTATTGTTGTCCCGGTCAAAAGCAGCCCAGCTCCCGTCCTTGTTCTGCATGTCCAGCACCCAGTCAATACCGCGGCTGACAGCCTGCTGTTTGTAGTCCGGATCTTTTCCAGACAGGCTTAAAGCCATGCTGACTATAGCGGTGTCGTCTATATCCGGGTAATACTTGTTTTCAAATTCAAAAGACCAGCAGCCAGGGCTGGTACGGGGATTATTCACCTTCCAGTCCCCTTCCTCGGTAACCTGCTTGGCCAACAGCCATTCTTCCGCCTTTAAAATCTGGGGGGCATCAGCATCTATGCCAGAATCCCTTAGACCAATAACCGCCCAGGCGGTATCCCATACCGGCGAGGTGGCCGGCTGCAGTACAATATGCCTGGACCCCTCGGCAATAAAGTCATCCAGGCCCTTCAATCCTTTGGCCATAACCGGATGGCTGCTGCTGTATCCCTGTATGTTTAAAGCTATCAGTGAAAACAGCCACGGAAGCATTATTCCTCCCCAGCTGCCGTCATTCTCCTGGCGCTCTATAATCCATTTTTCCACCTTTTTTATGGCCGGCTGGCGGCCTATCTTGAATTTCTTGGGCAGCCGGTCCCATACTTTAAAGGCCCGGTTAAACAACAAGAATAAATTACCCAGTGAATAAAGATGGGGACTGCTGTATGAATCAGGATTCTTAATCTTGTTCTTATCCCGGTACAGCTCAAAAACGGTCTGGCCTGGGGAAAGGCGGTGCACCGGTTTCTTGGCTATTATTATGGAAAAAGCCATAATGGTAGACCTGGTCCAGCTGGCAAAATCATATATATTTATGGGAAACCACCGGGGAAGGTAAATTATCTCCGGGGGTATCTCCGGTATGGCCTTCCAGCTGTACTGGCCAAAAAGCGCCAGAATTATTTTGGTATAGGTGTTGGCGGCCTCTATGCCTCCCTGGTCCAGTATGAACTTCCTGGCCCTGGACATCTGTCCGTTATCCGGCTCCAGGCCCAAAAATTTAAGCCCGAAATAAGTCTGTATGGTAACATCCAGGCTTCCCTTTCCCCCATAGAACATGCTCCAGGAACCGTCGCTGTTCTGATGATCTAAAAGATAGGCCAGAGCCTTCTTTTCCTTGCCCAGATTCTCTATTCCTAAAAACCTTATCAGAGGTATAAAACCGCTTACCACTGAAACGTCTGCCTCCAGCAGACCTATCCAGTATCCTTCCTCATCCTGGCGGGACAACAGGTAGCCCTGGGACCTCTCTATATGGTCTGATATCTTCTCGGTATCAAGGCCTAACATAGCCCTCCTCCTTAAACCAGTTAATGGATTTAACAAAAGCCTGTTGCACCGGGCCCGGTTTCAGCCCCAGCTCTTCCCTGGCTTTACTGCAATCAAAGAACCTCTTTTTGGCAGCAGTTTTTACCGCAGCCAGAGGAATCTTTGGATGCCTTTTCAATATTTTGCCGCTTATAAACTGATCGGCACATGCCGCACCCATAGCCACCCAGAAAGGTATCTGGGTCTTTGGCGGCTTCCTGCCGGAAATAGCAGCCACTGTTTCCAGGATCTGTTTTAGGGTCATATTCTCATTTCCCAGTATATAACTCTGGCCGTACTTCCCCTGGTGGTAGGCCAGTACATGCCCGTAAGCCACATCCTCCACATCAATAACATTAAGACCGGTATTGACATAGGCGGGCATGCCCCCGTTTAAGAAATCAAGCACAATCTTACCGGTGGGGGTAGGCTTGATATCCCTGGCGCCTATGGGGGCAGTAGGGTTTACAATCACAATAGGCCAGCCCTGCTGGCATAATTTGGCCACTTCCATCTCCGCCAGGACCTTGGATCTTTTGTAATGGCTGTACACATCCTGGGGCCGGTTAAGCCTGCCCTCTACTCCCAGGGACATATTTTTGTCTATGGCAATAGTAGACTCGCTGCTGGTATAAACAATTTTTTTAACCCCCGCCTGCAGGGCTGCTTCCATAATATTTTTAGTACCTTCCACATTAACCTGGTAGGGAAGCCTTGCATCCCTGCACCAGAAACTGTAGGAGGCGGCCACATGAAACAGCGCATCGCAGCCTTTAACCGCCTGAGCCAGAGACTGTTTATGGGTAAGGTCGCCATAACACAATTCAACCTCAAGGTTCTCCAAATTACGCTGGCTGCTCTGCTGCCTGACCAGCACCCTTACCTCAAATCCCTCCTGTATCAGTTTTTCTGCCACATGGCTGCCTATAAAACCGGTAGCCCCGGTAACCAGCGCCTTCATATTATTTTCTCCCGGTAAAATTCCATTTTGCCAGTTTGAGCATATCCGAAAAATTCTTCTTGCCCAGAATGGAGCTGGCCTCATAACCGCTGTGCACCATACAGTGCTCGCATCGGGGATCCCTGCCTCTGCCATACCTGTCCCAGGGGGTTTGTTCTATAAGCTGGCGGTAACTGGGATAATGTTTGTCGGTTATAAGGTAGCAGGGACTCTTCCAGCCCCGGGGATTAACCGTGGGGTTAGCCCAGGGTACACAGTCCAGCTCCCTTTTGCCCTGGAGAAAATCCCAGTAGATGGGGGTATTGTATAATCTTATGGAATCAAGATTGCTGTATATGGCCTTAAACAGCCGGTAAGTTTTTTCCCGGGGTAAAAATATATCATCCTCCACTTCCTTATAACTGAAAGCGGGGGAAACCATTATCCCGTCTGTGCCTATTTCTTTCAGCTGCCTGAACAGACCGGTTATCTCTTCTATATTGCTCTGGTTGTACACGGTGGTATTGGTCCTTACCGCAAACCCCTGCTTCTTGGCCTTTTTTATGGCTGCTACCGCCGTGTCAAAAACATTTATATTTCCCGCCATGTGGTTATGGGTCTGCTTGAGCCCGTCCAGATGTATTACCAGGCTCAACCCTGGATGGGGCTTTATTTCATCCAAAAAACCCTCCATCAGCAGTCCATTGCTGCACAGATACACGAAGTACCCTTCATCCAGCAAGCCTTCTACTATCTGTTTTATCTGTGGATGCAGCAGAGGCTCTCCCCCGGTTACCGATACAATAGGAGCGCCAGCCTGCCGGGCCGCATCCAGGCATTGTTCTGTATCCATGGTCTGGTCAAATATATCTTTGTACTCTTTAATCCTTCCGCAGCCCTTGCATTTTAAGTTACACTTAAACAATGGCTCCAGCATAAGCACAAAGGGAAATTTCTGGTTGCCCCGGGCCAGATTTCTTCTTATATGTGAAACCAGCCGCATGGATAATCTGGCTGAATAAATCAACTGGGAACCTCCTTGATCAGGTACTTAGTATTTTTAAGGCTCCAAATATCGGCTGCGCCTATGCCAAACATGGCAATCCTCAAGCCCATTTCTATCTCATGTATAAAGTTCAGGGCGCAATCTACTGAATCATTTACAGCCCTTAACAGCGGCAGTCCTATACCCGCCACATCTGCACCCAGGGCAATGCATTTGGCCGCTTCCAGGCCATTCCTTATGCCTCCGGAGGCTATAAGGGGGATACTTTTTGAAGCCGTCCTCACTCTGATGATGGAATCGGCGGTGGGTATGCCCCAGCGGCTAAACTGTGAGGCTATCTTTTTCAAGACTTCATCCCTGCTTCTTATTTTTTCTATTTTTACCCAGGAGGTGCCGCCGCTTCCTCCAACATCTATAGCGGCAACCCCGGCCTCTATCAGTTTTCCGGCCGCGGTTTCATCCATGCCAAATCCCACTTCCCGGACTATTACCGGAAAGTCGGCCTGTCGGCAAATCTGTCCAATCTTTTCTGCCAGCCGGCTAAAATCATGGTTGCCCTCATTCTGGAAAGCCTCCTGCATGCCATTTAAGTGCAGGCACAAACCGTCTGCTGCTATCATTTCCACTGCCTGTCGGCACTGGTCTATCCCATAGCCGTAGTTCAGCTGTACCGCTCCCAAATTGGCCAGCAGCAGAATATCCGGGGCCAGGTCCCTGACCTGGTAGGTCTCTGCCGGCATACCGTCCTCGATAGCTGTCCTCTGGGAACCAACCCCCATAACTATGCCCGCCTTCTGGGCTACCCGGGCCAGGTTACGGTTTATCTCCCTGCTTTTCTCTATTCCCCCTACCAGGGGGGATATCATCAGCGGCAGTTTTAGTTTTCTGCCCAGAAAACTGGTACTGGCATCAATAGAGGCCAGATCAACCTGGGGCAGGGCCTGGTGGATAAACCGGTAACCGGATAACCCATTGCTTCCCTGCCTGAGATTGTATTTGCTTCCCAGACTTATATTAAGATGCTCCAGTTTCCTGTCGCTGTTTGAAACCATTTTAAAATTCTCTTTTTACCAAAAACTCTGAAATCTCCAGATAATCTTTTTTAGTGTCTCCGGCCAGGGGTATCTCCTCCAATGCCTGCTGGGACTTAAGATAATAGTAATCGGCCTGCTCCTGGCAGTACTGCCTGGCTCCTGCCTGTTCCAGATAGGAAAGTATAATCTGTTTATCTTTGGTTGAAATCTCATCCTGGTTATAAATATCGGTTAAACTCTTGCTTATTTTGGGTCCGGCATTTTCCATAAGATAGACCACAGGCATTGACTTTTTTTTCTTGAGTATATCGCTTCCGCTGCTTTTGCCGGTCTTTTTATCATTTCCCCAGATGCCCAGTATGTCGTCTTTTATCTGAAAGGCCAGGCCCAGATTTTTACCCAGCATGCCAAAGGCTTCAAGCTTTTCTCCCCGGGTATGCAGGCAGGCCCCCATCATCAGGCTGGCTTCAATTAAAGCAGCAGTCTTCTTTTCAATCATGTCCAGGTAGTCATCCAGGCTTATGGTTTTTTTCTGCTCAAAACTTATATCCAGATACTGGCCTTCAATCATTTTCAGGCATGCCCGGTCCATAATGGATGCAGCCTTCATCTGGCGCTGGCAGCTTATATGGTAATTATTTAATTTGTGGACTGCCAGGCTGGCTACCATCCTCATAGCCGAGCCCGCATTTATGGCCTGGGGTTTTCCCCAGATACTCCATACTGTAGGCTTGTGCCTGCGCATTAAATCATTATCCTGGATGTCATCATGCACCAGGGAAAAATTATGTATGTATTCTATGGCTTCTGCCAGGGGCAGGGCAGGCTTAAAATCCGAGCTTAAGCTTTCACTGGCCAGCAGGCACAGGGTAGCCCGGAGATACTTTCCTCCACTGGCTTCAATCTCTCTGCCCTCGCTGTCTACCCATCCCATATGGTATCTCAGCATGTCATAGAAAGGAAGCTGCCTGGGTTTAAGGCTGCTCTTAAGCTGCTCTTCTATATAGGGCTTGTAACGGTTAAAAATCCGGGGCAATTTATCCATAGGTCTGTTCTTGCATTTTCCTTAATTTATAAAGCGGGGTATGCTCATCAATATTTACCATTTTTGAGGTAATGGGCTGTCCCTTGGCTACGTCCACAGTAAGCTCTGCACCCTCCACCATTCCCAGAGGTATCAGATCCTGGCTCCTGGCCCTGTGGTATTCCTCTATGAGCCCGTAAACGGTATAACCGCCTATGCTGTCAATAAACTCCCCTTTGGCCAGGTCCTTTTTGGCCACAGTTATCACCTGTGAACGGGGTGCACCCAGGGGGGTTATAGTTGGCTGCTGGTAAAAATAGGCCAGGGCTGCAGATAAGGGAACCTCCATGCTGGCCAGATGATAGGGCCGGTACAGAAGATAATTGGGCCCGTCGCCAAACAACAGGTATTTAAGTTCATCTTTAAGTACCTGGTTGGTGGTGGTATATACCAGAAATACTCCCGGGGCCACATCCCCTATAGCAAAATCCACTGCCGGAACCCGGTTAAGTATTCCTCCCTGCTGCCGGGAAGCAAAAATTTTGGTCAGCTGGTCCACATTGGCCTGGGGGCCATGCATGCCCCTCACATCGGGCAGTATCCCGGTAGCATTGGAAAAACAGGCCATCTCCTCCATGGATTTGGTACCGTCCACAAACGAGGTCATCATCCTGGGGTTGGCACCTTTCATTTTGCTGTAATCGGCCAGGGTAGTGGGATTGGCGCTGCGGTCCAGCGGATTGTTTTTACCCTTGCCTGCTGCCACCACTGTAAAACCCAGGGCGGTAGCAAAATCATAAAGTTCTTTTAAGGCTCCCGGCTCATCTCCGGCGCCGATAGTGTAAACCAAGCCTTTTTTGTTGGCCAGTTTCTTAATCATGGGCCCCACGGTTACGTCCGCTTCCACATTAAGGCTTACCATGTGTTTTTTGTTTTCTATGGCAGCCATGCTTATAGCTGCTCCTGCTTCGGGGCTCCCGGTAGCATCCATAACTATATCCACCTGGTCCAGCGAGGTCAGAAGCTCCAGGCTGTCAGTAAACACCATCCGGTTTTCTTTTGCTGCCAGTTCGGCCTGCGCTTTCATTTTATCCGGGGCCATACTGCCAGCACTTATTACTTCTGATTTGCCCTCGATCAGGTCATGCTGGCCCAGCCTCCGGGATATGGATTCTGCATGGCGGTTAGCTACCGCTACCACTTTCATCCCCTGCACATCTTTTATCTGGGAGAGCAGGCTTATGCCCATCTGGCCAATACCGGCCAGAGCTATATTTATGGACCGGCCCTGTTGCGCTAATTGGTTTAATCTAGTGTTTATGCCCAGCATTAACTACCGCCTTAAAATAAGTCAAAAGATAATTAAATACAATCTTAAGGTATGTATTAAAATAAAGCAAGAATTAAAATGGTAAAAAATTATCCCAGCTGACTGGCAACTGGAATAATTTTTTTACTTTTACTTAGAAGAAATTAGTTGCCTTTTTCTCTCTCGGCAGCCTCAATCATTTTCTTGGCAATTCTAAGTTCAGTCTTTCTTCTTATGTCTTCAGTGTAAACTCTAAGTTCTGCCACCAATTTGTTGTATCTTGTAATATATATGGTATCCCCCAAGTTTTCCGTAAGGTACTTGGTTAAGTTTACCCGAAGCTCATTGGTGTCTATTCTTTTTATGTCACTCATTAGTTCACCCCCAAAAAGCTTTTATATTCTGTATTTTTCTAATTACTTTAATAACTAAATTATAAAGAAATAACCAGAACTTATCATATCATAATATATGATTAATATCTATAATAAAATTATAAAATTTCTAATATTGTTTTTGTTAATAAATTCGGTATTCAGATCCTCCGTCTTATAGCCAGACCATAAAAATATCCGCACAGTTTAGCCAAGTCTATATAGGCAAGAAGAAAAGGTAATAACATTATGGCTGCTGCCTTTTTACAGCACCGCCGGCCCTCAAATACATAGCCAACCCTAAAGAAAGCAGGCCGGGAGTAAACCAGCAATAACAGGGCCAGGGGAAGCAAAAACCACCAGCTTACCGTAAATATAAGGGTCAGGAAGGCTAGAAATACCGCTGCCGACCCTATCCTTAACCCATGGCGGTAAGTATACATCCTCCCCAGGGCATCCCCCTTGGCATAGCGGAAAAACTGTTTAAATATGGAAGACAGGCTGGTTCTCATCAGCCAGCGGACCACTGCCCGGGGCACAAATTTTATCCGGTAGCCCTGGTTTTTTAAAAAAAAGTTAAACTTCATGTCTTCCCCGAAATCCAGATTCTGGGGGTATCCGCCCACCCGCTCCCAGGCTGATTTATAGAAACATACATTACGGGAGGAGGGCATAAACCGGTCTTCTTTTACCTGGTGCGGCAGCACTACCACTGCTGAGGCCAGGCACCTTTCCAGGAAACTGTTGGCCAGTGCTGCACTATAGCCGCCAGCTACAGTATCGGGCCCGGCATTTGAGGCCAGGGTACCCAGCCAGTCCCGGTCCAGGATGCAGCCGGCATCACTTACGCATATAACCTCTGACCTGGCAGCTTTAATAGCAATATTTCTTCCCCGGGATATTCCAGCTTCCTCCTGGATGATATTAACCCTTACCGGCAGCGAAAAATCCCTAAAGCAGGATTTGATAATCTTAACCGTGCCGTCGGTAGAACCCCCGTCTACTATTACTATCTCTGCCGGCAGTACCGACTGGCCGGCCAGGCTCTCCAGAAAGGGTCGGATGGTATCCGCTTCATTGTATACGGTAGCTATGAATGCTGTATTTTTTCTTATAGCCTTATTATTTATATCCATGGTTAAAATAATATTTAATTGCCCGGCCAAACTGGGCAGCTGTTTGCGGTTTGCCGGTTAAAAAAGATAAAAATACGCGGTTCAGCATTCCCAGAAAGTACAGGCAGCTTACTGCCCTGCTGTAAGGCCGGCCGTAATTTTTGGTAAAATATATAACCCTGGATTTCCATACCTGGGACAGCCTTAAGGCCATATCCCGGGATGCTATGCCGCTGTCTGTATGGATAACGGTAAAAAAGGGAAAGTAATAATTGCTATAGCCTTTACGGGCCAGCTGCAGGCACAGTTCGGTATCTTCACTGTACATAAAATACCCGGAGTCAAATCCCCCTGCCTCCAAAAATTTATCCTTTTCTATAAACAGACAGGCACCGGAAATCCAGTCTACCTTCCTTATGCTGCGGTGATCCCACCAGGAGAGAAAATAAGAAGAAAAAAAAGGAACAGCTTTTATCCGGTACAGAAAGCAGCTTTCCAGAAACTGCCGCCATATACCAGGAAAGCTTCGTACATTATACTGCAGGCTGCCGTCGGGGTTAATTATCCTGGGGCCAACTGCCCCCACTTTTTCATTTTTGCTTTTAACCAGGTAAAACTCTATTAATTTATAGATGCCCCTGCCGCTGAACCGGGCATCAGGATTAAGGAACATTAAGAATTTACCCCTGGCCCAGGTGGCCCCCAGGTTAGAGGCATGGGCAAAGCCCCGGTTGCTTCCCACCTTTATAATCTTAATCCTGGGCATCCTGGCAGCCAGGCCGTCCAGATAGTCAATGCTTTCATCCACCGACCCGTTGTCTACCACCAGCATCTCCCAGCTTAAGCCTGCATCCAGGTGCCGGGTGCTTTCTATGCACTGCCTTATGTGCTGGCAGCTATTATAGTTTACAGTTATTATGCTTAGATCCATGGTTTAAATACTTATCCACCAGGTTTAATAATTCTTTTGTAAAATTTTCTGATGAGAACATCCTGGCCCTTTCCCTGGCCTTTAAGGCCATGGACTGAAGGTCAAATTGGCCGGTTACCGCCTTTATGGTTATACTCTTAAGCTGGCTGATGCTGTCAAAAAGATACCCGTCTATACCGTCCCTTATAATCTCTTTCTGGCCTCCCCTGTTTATCACAATAGGTATGCAGCCGGCAGCCATGGCCTCCACGGTGGTTATTCCAAAATGCTCAAACTTTTCCGGGTGCCTGGCCTCGCTTTCACCCATCCCGGAAGCATGCCAGAAAAATCTGGCGGTAGAGAACAGCTCCACCAGCCGGCCGTATTCAGCATTGGCCATAACCGTTACCGGGTAGCCTTCCGCCTCCTGCTTTATCTTCTGCACATAATCCTGGTGCTCCTTTTTTTCTGAAAGGCCTCCGGCCAGATAAAGCCGGTAGCCTTCCATCTGCTGGGGATATTCATCACACAGCTGCCTGAATGCCTGCACCATCTCCAGCTGTTTCTTGTTGTGGTGCTCGGGGAAAAACCTACCCACGCTGAGAATTATGTCCTGCTTGGGACCCGGCTTAAACTGCTCCACCTCTACCGGAGGAAAAAGCAGCAGAGACTTTCTTTTCCATAGCCTGCTTATCCACTTCTGGCTGTACCGGGATATGGCTATTATCCCCTTATAGGTATCCAGAAAATCAAGGTTGCGGGGATAGGAGATAACAAACTGGGGTATATAGCCGATTAATTTAAGCAAAAACTTCTTTACCACACTCTTGGGGCTCTGCTCATAAACCACTGCCCCCAGCTGCCGGGTATCTTTGCCGGGTAAGGTAAAGGTATCCGAGTCTATTTTGGCCTCTACCGGGCCCGTTCCCAGGTCAATGCTTTTAGACTGGCCCCGGGGCAGGCGCAGGGCTGTACTTTTAGCCTGGCCGCCGGTTAGGTAAGTAACTTCTACTTTCATCTGCTGCAGCGGGCTGGAAGCAGGATTCTTAATGCCCACCACCGCCGGCCCCCCGAACTTTATCCGGGCAGAACCGCTGCTCCAGCTGCCCCTGCCCAGCAAAAACCGCTGGGGCTCATAGAGGCCACCTTCTATCTCTATATCCTTGAAACTTGAACACCGGGATTCTGCCAGCCGGACCATTAAGGTAGCCGGCTTCTGAAACAGGAGCAGGAAACGGTGCAGCGTCCCAAAATCTATATCAAAAGGTGTAGGGAAATAACAGATATACAGGTTGGCCTTCCCGTATGCAGGCAGGGAACTCAGATAGGTAGCATTTATAAATAAATCATAACCGCTGGTTATTTTCTGGGCGTAATGGGGGGATATAAAGGGAAAGTGCCTGAGCTCTACTCCGGACAGATCCAGGCCCAGCCGGTCGGATATATGGTCCAGGCTGGCGTGCAGATCAGTTAACAGATGCACCTGGTAACCACTTTGCCGGGATAATATCTCCGCTGCCTTGCAGCTGTATCTTTCCCCTCCCCCGATAGTGGAAAGGTAGCGGTCATAAATTCCTATTTTTACCATAAACTATCCTGACTAAAAACTTCGCATCCATTTTTTAATCTGCTTATCCTTAACCACGGCCGAAAACCTTATCCTGGCCCTGGCCCCCAGATAGGCCGCAAACAGGTAGAAAAACTTAAAAAACAGCTTTACCCTTATGGGTATATCCACCCGGTTGGGTTTCCTTCCGGCCAGCAGTAAAAACCCATAATAGCCACCATGGTAAACCATGGAGCCGGCAAAAGCCAGCCAGGTCCTGGCCAATAAGGAAAACCAGCCACACTTGAAAATGGCCAGCATCCGGTTTCTCAACACATAATAGGTAAAATCATAAGACCATTCCCGGCCGGTTCCGCAATGGTAATGCCTGGCTACCGAATTGGGCACAAAGAAATGCTTCCAGCCCCTGAGCCTGGCCCTCCAGAAAAGATCTATATCTTCGTAATAGGTGAAAAAATCGGGGTCAAAATAACCGGTATCCTCCAGCATGGCCCTGTCCACTATAAAACTGCTGCCGCTTAGCCCGAACACCTCTTCCACCCGGCTGTACTGACCTTCATCAAAACTGTTAAAACCCCTTTCCCGGGCATAAAGGGAATGGTTAACCTTAACCCCGCAGGAATTTATAATGTCTTTCTGGTACCGGTAGTAATGCTGGGGAACAGTCAGATCTACAATCTTTTCTTCCCTGCCCACCTCTACCTCTTCTAAAAGTTCTTCTCCTATTACTATTTTAAGCCGGTTGGATTCCAGGCAGGAAGACAGGGTTAGCTGCAGCTTTAAATCCTGGTCCTGATCGGCTATGGGTATGCCCAAATACCCGTCCCCGTTAGTCCACTGCCAGGATCCCTGCGGGGGATAAAACCCATCCATATACTTAATGCTGCGGTTGGCCCACTGGCCCTGGCCGCCAATAATTATTTTTGAAACCTTTACTCCCAGCCTCCTGGCATGCCCGGATCTTCCCTTCTGGTTTATGCTGTCAGAAACCAGCTCCAGGGGAAGGTAGGGAAAGTAAAAAACCACTTTGGAACCCACTGCCCCTATTTTTGAATCATCTCCGGATTCCCTGAATATGGCCAGCATTTCCCGGGCCCAGTCGGGATCCACCACGCAGTCATTATTTATAAGGGCGATGTATTTGCCCCGGGCCAGCCTGAAACCTTCATTATTTCCTCCGGCATAGCCGGTGTTTTTTTTCAGGGCCGCTATCTGCACCCAAGGATACTTTTCCTTTACCAGGTCAACCGAGCCGTCGGTGGAAGCATTGTCCACCATTATTACCTGAAGTTTGTCCCGGGAATAATTCAGATTGGATATGGAATCAAAAAGACTGGAAAGAAAATCCTTACCGTTAAAATTAACGGTTACAATCGATAATAAAGGGTCTGCGTCTTTTTCCAATTAATACTTTCACCTCTTCTAGCCAAGTTGGTAATTCAGCCTCTGGAGAGCACAACAACCCCTATGGTAATTATTGCAGCTCCTGCCCATCGAATAGGATTTACATCCTCTTTTAAAATAAATTTAGAAAGTATAAGCACAAACACATAGGTCAGCCCAATAAAGGGATAGGCAAAACTTAAATCCACCGCTGACAGCACTATAAGCCACAGGGCTGCCGATATTACATACAAAAATAACCCCAGCAATACCGTGGGGCTCTTGACTACTTCCAGAAACAGCCGGGCCAGGCTGCCCAAGCCGTTAAAATCAAGGGCGCCAATGCGGTTCATTCCTATTTTTAGAAGTATCTGGCCGCCTACCGCTATAACTACGCTTATAAGTATCAGGGTTACTGATTTTGCCAAACTCAATTTTTCTTTCTCCCTGTCCATTTATCAAACGCCTTTTTTATTTATATCCTTATAACAAATTTATAAATAAAAATCTACATTTTTCTGGCCAGATAAAACCGGTTGGATACAGTTAGCCCTATAATCTGGTCAATATTTTTAAAATCCAGCAGCATTGATTCCAGGCTCTGGTCTATAGACAATTTTTTATGAGGTTTTTTGGCTATGCCTTCCTCTGCTATTTCCCTTAGCCGGTCTGCATCCATACCCAGTTTGCTGATCTCGGTCTGCAGGGCCTTGAATATATTAAAGTATATGAGCAGCATCCTTTCCCGGTTCTTCTGGTTTAGTTGGTTTATTTCCCGGTTAATCTGTGCATGCAGGTTATGGTTTAAGTTTTTCATGGATTCATTGTAGCTTTTCCTTATATTCTCAAAATAAAGGCTGGCCACCGTATACATGTATTTCTTGAGCTTTCCCTTAAAGCTTTTGTCCTTGAGCAGCTCCTCTGAATTCAGCATATCGAAGCCGGACAGCAGTTTAAGCTTTTTAAAGCCCTCCCGGGAAAATTTTATATCAAAAAGCTCAAATAATTCATTTTGGCCGTACAGGTCCTGAACAACTTTTTCAGGTTGGTATTCCGGATCTTCTATCCTCTCCCAGCTTCCCTGCTGGATAAGTTCAAAATCTGCATTTTTTAAAATATAGGAGGCCATAAAATCATCAATAGTGGCCCTGGCCTTATCCTGCATGCTGGACTGGCTGAAATAATCGGCCAGTCCCTTATTCTCCGGAATGGATATAAACAGCAGGCCTTCGCTTTTTAATTTATCATTGAGCACATTGATCAGGTCATGAAAAAATTTGGGAGTTATGTTTTCAAAAGCATTATTTATTATAATGCCGTCAAATTTGGTCCTGGAAGATATCTTTGCCTTCAGCAGGCCAACTGTATCCAGTTCATAATCCTCCTGCCCCTCGGCAATATCCTGTACCTTCAGGTAAAAAATCTTTCCCAGAGCTTTCTCGTCCAGCATATGCTTATCTTCATATTTTTCCGAGGTGATGGCTAAAATATTATTGCTGTGGCCAAAGTTGTTTTTAAGCACTTTGCCTATCTTGCTGTTCTGGTCATCTATCATCTTCATTATCTGTTTCTTATCCCGGGCATAGTCAGCTTTCTCGCAATATTCTATAATCGGCCTGGCCACACTCTCCCAGGACAGCGAAGGCACAATTTTATCCATGTTTTTTTTGTATATATCTTTTAAGCTGTTATTGGTAAGCATGGACTCCATTACCCTGGCCAGCTGCTGGGCATCCTGATACCTTACTACTTCCCCGATATTGAATCTTTTAACCATCTTGGCAATGGAATCTCCTTCAGTAGTTATTACCGGCAGCCTGGCCCAGATATAATCTATTACCCTGGTACGGTAAGAATACTCGGTTTCAATTCTTTTCTGGTGTATGGAAAGGCCTACATCCGATTCCAGTAAAAAATCCTGCCTCAAGTCATAGGGCGCCCATTCATTAAAAAATATGTTCCGGCCATACAATTCCAGCTCCTTGGAAAGCTTTATGGCCTCTACGCATTTATTCATCTGGGGCAACTTGGGATCAGGGTGCCGGGTTCCCAGAAACAGCAGTTTAATATCCTTCCTGTGCCTGGTAATCTCCCATATGGCTTTTATGGCGGTAATGGGATCCAGCCAGTTCCAGATACCTCCTCCCCACAGGGCTATCTTGTCATCATCCCTTAAGTTGGGTATGACCTCTTTTAATTTCATTTCCGTAGTATGCTGGGGAACCTCAGAGGGAATACCAAAGGGGACTACATCAATAAGCTTCCTTAAAGTATTATCATCATCATAGCTGTAGGGGTTTATCCTGCCCATGGCACTCAGCATGCCCACCCAGTAGTCTCTCTGCTTTCCACTGGCGCAGATAAAGAAATCCCCTATAGCCAGCTGCAGTTTTAAAATATTTAAGTTATTTTTATCAATCCTCAGCCTCTCTGCTACATCCCGGTCAGCAAACATCTCCAGGCTTTCCAGGTTAAAAGGATTATAAAGGTCTACTATTATCTTTCCCTTGTAATTCTTCAGATAGGGAAAGTAGTAGATTATATGGCCCTGGATAAGTATTATATCTGCATCATCGGTAAGGTTTTTAAGGGTCCGGTAATCCCTGTTATTATACTGTCTTACCCTGAACCCTTCCGACTTTATATCCATACGGTTGGGCGTAGCCAGGGTTACCTCGCAAAACCGGGACATCACCCGGGCAAATTCATAAAACCTTATCCCCGGTCCCGCCATCTGTGAGCCGATTACATCATGTGATATTATTAAAAGCCTGGGTATATTCTTTTCCATAATCATTCCTTCTGTCTTAAAAAATTAAGATTGTTATTATTTTAACTTTAATCTGTTTAATATAAAATGGTTTTTTATCCTAACCATCAGGTTTAGGGTCAGCAGCAGCAGGTTTTTCATATAAGCTGAGGCTAAAGCCTTGCGCTGATCGGGGCTTGCCTGGTGCCTGGCCCATTTAATTTCTGCAGCTGTAAAATCCCTGTAGGGCAGCCGGGCATTGATTACCGCGCACCTCAGGCGGTTTTTATGGTACAGGGAATAAAAATTACTGCTGAACTTTTCCAAGGTTGCTGCCTGTTTGTGCCTGGCTATGGCCAGGGGATTTACCACTACCCTATAACCTTTTCTGGCTGCTTTTAAGCAATAATCCAGCTCTTCAAAATAGGCGGGCCTGTACCCGGTATCAAAACCGCCCAGCCCTGCAAAAAGCCTGGCCCGGGTAGCCAGCATGGCCCCGGTCACATAATTAACATCCTTAACCGTATCCAGAACATGCCCTGTTTTTTCCTTATACTCATCCCTGAGCTGCCCGTAGCTTTTATCCGCACCTATATGGGTGGTAATAAAGTTGGCAGATATCAACCCGCCCAGGTGCTGTATGGACTGGCCCTCGTAATCCAGTATCAAGCCTCCGCATACCCCTATATCCGGGCTCTGCTCCAGAGGCCCGGTAAGCTGGCCCAAAGCCTCCGGCTCCAGGTACATATCCGGGTTTAAAAAAACTATGGAAGAAAAGGATTTAAGTCTCTGGCCCATATAGCCGAAACAGGCCTTTTTTATGCCCCCGGAAAACCCCAGGTTTTTGCGCATTTTCAGCATCTTGAAATTATGCGGGGATATCTGGGGGGTGGAATTTCTGAACTGCTTGATCTTTTCTACGGTATGGTCTTCAGAATGGTTATCTGCCACCAGTAAAAACCATTGGCTGTAGTTCTGGGCTGCCACCGACTCCAGGCATCTTTCAATAAAGCTCTCACTGTTATAGGTTATAATTACAATCAGGCTTTTTTGCTCCATAGGGATTGGTATAAGGTTTTATAAGTAAATAGATTTTAATATAGAAAACTTATTATTACAATTTTAGCCGGCAATATTTAACCCTTAATCTTTTTTGCAAGCATCTTCAGATAAGCATAGCTGCGGTAGATAAAGCCCTTCTTAACTATGGCTTCCAGCTCTGCTATTCTGGCATCCCTGTCTGCTATCATCTCTTTCTGCCTGGCCGCGATGCCTTCCATATTGTTAAGCGCCTCTTCCTTTTGAAACAATATCTTTTTATCCTGGCCGCGGTCAGGGGCGGTATATGGTTTTTTTGCCCACTGCTTCAGGTTCCGGGTAGTGTAAGCGTAGTTAAAGTGCTTCAGTCCATACTGCCTGCCCTCCTGCCCCCGCTCCTTTACCTGTTTACGGTGACCGGCAAGATATAGCAGAAGTTTGGCCAGCTGCTGGCTGCTGCCGGGGGCAAAGGTATAGCCTACCCCCTCTTTTTCTATGGTATGAGTCAGCTCACATACATCAGAGCTGACCACACACAGCCCTGCCCTCATCCAGTCCAGGATCCTGTTTTTACTGCCCAGCCTTACCTCATATATGTCCTTATCTATGTTTATTCCCACATTCGCTTCCAGATAATAATTGGGTACATCCTCTCCCTTAATCCAGCCTTTCATTAGAAAATTATGCTTGAATCTGCTTTCCTCAATAAGGGACAGAAAATGGGGGTAGGTTCTGGTGTCCTGCTCTGGTATCTCTCCCCCGGTGGATACGAACTTTATCCTAGGATTGGATTCCATGGCCAGCTTCAGGCCTTCAAACAGGGTATCCACATCAGTCCAGGTATTATAGCCCCCGGTCCACAGCACTATAAAGTCATCATCTCCAATACCTTCTGTGCCCCTTATAACCTCCCTGGTGTGCTGGTAACTGTCCGCAGGCATGCCGCAGGGAATACAGTAGCTGAAATCATATCCCAGGGTATGGCGATTCAGCCTGCCTGCTGCTCCCAGCTCACCTATCAGGGCATATTCCTGCCTCTCTGATACACAGGAAAAAAGGTCTGCTTTCCTTAATATATTGTATTCACTGTTCCAGTAGTGAAACAGGCAGCCGTCATCCTCATCCACTGCCGCCCGGGCCTGCGCTTCGGCCATAACATGGCCAAACAGGTCCGCCCATAAGGGCAGGCCGGTTTTTATCTTTGACCCTATATAGGAGGGGTAGAAGGTGCAGCCGATGATACAGTCAGGATTAAAATCGGTGCAAATCCCGGTAACCAGCTTAAGGTCTTCAAATTGTTCCGGAGCCAGTATATGGTAATCAAAGCGGTAATCCTGGTGCTGGAAATCCTTTATATGTCTCGATTTAAAATCCCGGTCATATGCGCTGGGGATGCCGTAGTTGACCAGGCAAATTTGGTGTCCGTCCTCCAGCAGTGGCTGTACAAACTGCCAGGTCCTGATCCCTGTGCCGTAAACCTTCCTGTCGTTTTCAAAAGGAAGGGGGCTCATTCCCAGTATGAATAATTTCCCCATATCAAAGCCTTGATGAATTTTGTATTTACTTTACCATAAAAAGGTTAAAAGAAAAATTTAAGGCCTCTAATATTATATAATATTAATCCATGCTGTGCCTTCTATTTTTTCATTTAATATAATATGTTTAATAAAGTATATATTGCCGGTTCAGGGGATAGTGAAAAGAATTAACATTATAAACCCCACCAGGCCAGCAACAATTATTCTGCTAAGTTGATGATTTTTAAAGCTGATAGTATATAATTACCCTATAAATTTAATAAGTCTTTTTTATTTATGGACAAAAATTACAGACATGAACTGAAATACTATATAAATTATCTTGATTATTTAAAGCTTGCTGACCGCATAAAAGGTGTGTTTACCAGAGATATCCACTGTCAGAAGTCCGGTTATGCGGTCAGGAGCCTTTATTTTGACAATAAATCCAATCACAGCTATTACCATAAAATAGCAGGTATAAGCGAAAGAAATAAATACAGGGTAAGATTATATGACCTGAACCCTCACCCTATTAAGCTGGAGATAAAATCAAAAAGTGATAACTACATATACAAACAATCGGTAGCCATTACCCGGGACCAGGTGTTTGATCTGATGTCCGGCCGGTACCGGTTTTTATTGGGGAAAAAGCATCTTACTGCCAATCTGGTTTATGCTGAATTCAGCAAGGACCGCTACCATCCGGCAGTAGTAGTAGATTATTTCAGGGATGCCTATTTTTATAATACCCCGGAACTGCGGGTTACTTTTGACCGTTTCCTGGGTAAAAACGAGACCGATTTTGGCCGTTTTTTCCAGTCAGATCTGGTTCTGGACCGCCTGCTTGGTTCAAAAAAAATGATTATGGAAATAAAGTACAGGCATAATATACCGGTGTGGATTAAAAAAATACTGCAGGTAGGCAGTTTTGAAAGCTGCGCTATCAGCAAATATACTTTATCAAGATATATAGAAGGGTAGGGTAATGGATAGGATTACTTTCAGAAATTTTCTGGAATCCCTCAACATGGATTCCATGCAGGACGCAGCCCAGCAGATAGACCTGCTGCAGGTAGTAATTAACCTGGTGCTTGCTCTGGCTGTGGCCATGTTCATATACTGGATCTACAAGGTAACCTTTTCCGGGGTATTGTACTCCAAAAATTTCAATATAACCCTGGTCCTGGTTTCCCTGGTAACCACATCAGCGGTAATGATTATTGCATCCAATATAGTGCTGGCCCTGGGTATGGTTGGAGCCCTGTCCATTGTAAGGTTCAGGATGGCAGTCAAGGATCCCAAAGATGTAGGTTTTCTCTTCTGGGCTATAACCAATGGTATAATTTGTGGAATATCCGCCTATGGCCTGGCTATCATATGTGCCCTGTTTATTGGCCTGGTAGTATTTGTGCTGTCCAAAAAGATCCGTATAACCGAGCCCTACCTGGTTATTGCTGAAACCAGCGAAGATGATTACCCCCAGCTGGAGGAAATCTGCAAAAAACTATGTATGGTATACAAGCTAAGATCCAAAAACATAAAAGACGGCCGCTATGAACTGGTGGTAGAGATAAAGATTAAGAAAGACAACCTGCAGCAGTTTGTATCTGAGGTAAAAAACCTGCCCTCCATGGAAAATATGCGCCTGGTATCTTATGAAGGAGACCTGGAAGAAGGTTAATTTAATGTTTAAAAAAAGGGATATAGCCATAATAATAGTCCTGATTGCAGCCCTGGGGGGTGCTTTGTTTCTGTACTGGTGGCAGAGACCGGAATTATCTGTGGGCGGCACCCCGGCAGTTATTGACCACAAAAGCCAGACCATAATGGTAAGGCTGGATCCGGACGCAGATACCCGCCAGGAAATCCGGTTCAATTTCCTCCTGAACAACCACCGGGTATATATACAGGATCCTGGAACCGGAGAAACCACCAAAATCAGTTCGGGAAATTATTATGATTTTCAAAGCTATATTTCACATTCCAAACTCATTGCCGGAAGAACCGAATATGACCTGTGGGTAACCACGGGGACACTTCCTTTAATATCCATTAATACCGGCAGCCAGGATATACCCAATGAACCTAAAATACCCTGCATAATGTCTGTTTATGACCAAACTGTGGATACCAATATCACTGCCGACATAGAGACAGTTAACAATTACCGGGACTGCCCCCAGCCCAGTTACAGTTTTAATCTGGGCTCAAATCCATTTACCCCAGAGCCTTCCCCCCTGCTGGATTACGGCAGCGGTACCAATTTCATTTTAAGCTCAACCTATCTGGACCCTTCGCTGATGAGAGAAAAACTTGCCTATGACCTTTTTTCCATGATGTCTGAGGACCATCCCCGCCCTAATCCAAGGTATGTCGAACTGGTGCTAAATGGGGACTACCAGGGCATATACCTTTTGTACCAGAGACACTCGGGACCACTGTTTTCGGTTGGCGGGGAACAGGGCATGCTTTTTGAGGCTTCCGGCTGGCAGGCCAATTTGTCCCACGGGGCCAGCGGTTTCTCCCAGGTAGAGCCGCAGTCGCCGGATATGCTTTATATTATTGACCGGCTGGCAGACCAGGTGCAGAAGCAGAAGATACCGGAAGCTATAGACCTGGACAGTGCTGCTGATAATTACCTGCTTTATCTTTTTACCGGATGCAGCCACCCCCTGGCGCCCTACCAGTTTATATACCAAAGTCCCGGGCAGGACCAATTAGGTTTTTGTCCCGGCGATTATTATCAGGCCGGCTTTGGCAGGGACGGAAACTCCTTTAGGCAGCCGGTCCGGGTTTTAAGGCTGAACCGGCTGTTTAGCCTGCTGGAAAAAGACCCTGCCTTCAGGGACCGGCTGCAGCAAAAGTGGCAGCAGCTAAAAAACGATGGCTTTAGCTTAACCCGTCTGCAATCCCTTATGGAGGAAAATGCCCGGATTGTTGAACCTGCCCTGGACAGAAACCGGCTCAGATGGCCATATGATCCGGAACTGGTTGAAGAAGATACCGGACTTGGCCAGGAGCTAGAATACATGCAGCAATATATGCAGCAGAGAACCGCCTGGCTGGACCGCTATATTGGCTCCAATCTCCAGATCTTTATAGGAGATAGGGAGGCAACCATAAACCATGAATCCAATACCATATTCTGTGCCCTGGAACCTGGAGCAGCCACCCTGCAGACCATTAATACCAGCCTGGGAAATGATGTCCCCATACATATTGAACCTATCTCCTATGGAAGCTTTAATATGGGACACCTGGAAGACAGGGAGGCCGGCTTTAGGAAAGCCGCGGAAGAATTCTCCCTGGATAACCCCGATGACCGCCTGACAGTAAATATAGAGAGCCTGGAAGGAGGCCAGACCGTTAGCGGCCTGGTTAAGGTTACCGGCTGGGCTGTTGACCAGCTGAGCCATACCGGTCCGGGGATAGAGGCGGTGTACCTGTCCGACGGGCCCCTGGCTTTAGACAACTACCTGGGGCAGGCAGATTACGGCCTGACCAGGGAAGATGTAGCTGCTAATCTGGGGGACAGCAAGTACACAGACAGCGGTTTTTCTTTTACTTTTGATTCCATCTACCTGGAAAACGGCCAGCACACCCTGTACCTGTATGTCAGCACTGCTGATGGCAGGCATGCAGTAAAGACAGTTGGTTTTGAGCTTGAAAACTCCTACAGCCTGGCCAGCTACGGTATCCCCCGAACCACCGATCTGTCCAATGGCCAGCAGTATGATTTTATAGATTTTATATACCACGGGGTTGTGGATATCCAAGGATGGGGCCAGTATCAGCTGTGGGTTACCACCGGCCAGGTACCGGTAGTAACCATAGATACTGAAGGGCAGGACATCCTTAACTTTCCCAAAATTGGCTGTAATTTCCAGCTGATATCTGATGAGGACTGGTATAATTACAATACCCCGGATACAGAAAGCCTTATAGAGATAAGGGGCGGGTCCAGCAGGTTTTCACAGAAAAAATCTTACAGCTTTAAATTCGAAAGAAATCTGGTACACAATATTGAGGTTGATCTGCTGGATATGATAGAAGCCAGAAAATGGATTCTGAACAGCTGTTTTCTGGACCGATCTTTTATGCGGGATAAAATATCCTATGACCTGTTTAACCAGCTGGGGGACCAGGACCATTATGATTATGCTTCCCAGACCCGTTTTGTGGAGGTATTTGTAAACGGAAGCTACAGCGGGTTGTATCTGCTGACTGAAAGGATTGATGAAGACAGCCTGCACCTGAACAACTTTTCACCAGATGATTCCATGCACAGCGTGGTTTACAAATCTTACAGTTCGGCTACCAGCTGGAGAAGATTCAATACTGACATAAATTATATTCCCTATGACAAACTGGGGCCCTACCAGGGATACCTGCAGAAAGAGCCCAATCCGGATAACCCCGACCAGGGTGAATTCTGGAGCCCCCTGGCCTATTTCAGGGAGATGGCCATAAAATCTCCTGATAATTATTTTAATCAGTTCATAGGGGAAATGCTGGATACAGCCAATGCCATTGACCTTCACCTGCTGATACTGGTAACCGGAACCGATGATGCCCTGCTAAACAATCAGTACCTGGCCAGGGACAACCAGGAGGACAGCCGCTTTTTCTTTGTGCCCTGGGACTATAATGCATCATTTGGCAGGAATGCATACAGCATCAAGACCTCTTTTGCCCGCTGGTATTCTAATGGACTGTTGGACCGGTTATTTTCAACCGGCAATTACAGCCGGGAATTTAAGCAGAGGTGGAACCAGGTAAAAGATACCGTGTTCTCTTACCAAAATATTGAACAGATGGTAGATGCCAATGCTGAGCTTATCCAGGATTCTGCAGAGCGCAATTTCAATAAATACCCCATAGTGGTGGGCGACAACTGGAAAAATGACCAGTATGTTGATGCCTACAATTTTGGCCAGGAGCTGGATTATCTAAAATCATGGGCCCATGACCGCATCAATTTTTTGGATGCCTATATAAATGCTACTGATAGCCTGGATACCAATATGGTAAATGAGGCCATACGCATAAGTGTTGACTACCCCCAGCCGGGTGAAAATATCACTGGCGATTTTAACCTTTCCGGCTGGGCGGTAAATGTTTCCAGCAAACAGGGCCCGGCTATCCACAGGGTAGAAATCTATAATGAGGCCGGGGAAACCCTGAATCTGGTAACCGTTGCCGGTTACGGGCAGCCCCGGGAAGATGTGGCCCAATTTTTTGACCATGCAGGTTATAAGGAATGTGGTTTTACTGCCCTTATTAAACAAGATCAGCTGCATGAAGGCATCAACCTGTTATGGGTTTTTGCCTATGGTGAGCAGGGCAGGTACAATATCGTTCCCCTGGAGATTAATTTAACTTTTATGCCGGCTAATAGTTAATTTGATATGAAAGCAGCCTGGAAGGCACATGCTCGGCTTGGGATAAATCCTGGCTGCTGAGGATTACCTCTGAAGTTACTATAAATAAGGTTTGCTGGTCCCAGTAAAGATACCTGGCCAGCCCTTCCACCGGCTGCCGGAAGGAAACCTCCAGCCCCTGCCTGTCTACTTCCACCAGCTGGCTGCTTTTTCCGGTTTGCAGCAAGCCCCATATGTATTCACTGCCCACCATAATCTTCTGCAGATACCCTCCCAGGTCAGAGGTTTGCTGTAATCTGGGTTCCGGCCCCAGGCTATAGGTTGAAATACCCTGGCTGCCGGCGGCATAGAGATAATCCTGGCCGGCCTGTAGATGGTTAATCCATCCCTCCAGGTCACTGGTAACTATTCTTTCCTGCCCCTGTTTGCCTGTATCTATAGCATAAAGCGCTCCCCGGCCCCCGGCATAGACTATATCATCATGGGCGGCAATAGAATATACTGCTTCGTCAATATCCAGCGACCACATAAGTTCAGGTTTCCCGGCCCGGCTTACATCAACTGCATAAATTCTGGCCAGCTCCTGCTGCTCAGGACCCATATAGGATCCTTTGATATACAGGGTGCTTCCTATTTTGGCCAGCTGGATATCAAATCCTTCCAGCTCCAGGGAGGAAAGGTGGGATATAGTGGTGCCGCCCCCTACCTGAAGTATATCCAGGCGGTGGTTGGGACAGGCATATATGATATTATCTTCTATCAGCAGGCTTATAGCCCGGCCCTGGTTTTCTGCCCATGGTTGGATACTGTACTCTGATGCCAGCTTGAGGCTGGCAGGGTCGGATACATCGATTACCGCTATCTTATTATTCAAACCCATATACAAAAAGTCCCGGCTGGCCCCCAGGCTGTAGCACTCAGAATCAAGGTCTATATGTGAGATCTCCCGGGCAGCTAGCCGGTAGCCGGCGGATTCCTGCTGGCCTGGTCCCTCTGCTAAAGGTTCCTGCCTGAAAAAGAAATAATAAATGGTTATAGCTACCAGCAAAGCCAGTATCAAAATAATAATTATAAGTAATGGCTTTTTCATAACTAAAGCACCCATAATTAATTAGAAAAAATAACTGCAAGCCTGTATAATGTTAAAATATTTATCAATTTTATCACAATAGATGGAAAATTTACTAATAACCGGCGGGGCTGGTTTTATAGGCTCCAGCTTCATAGAAAGACTGCTTAAGAATAATTACCAGGGAAAAATAATTTGCCTGGATGATTTTAATGATTATTACAGCCCGGCCATTAAAAGAGAAAATATAGCTGAATTTAAGAATTACCCTAATTTTTTATTGCGCCAAGCAGATATTACCGATTACCCTTCACTTAAAAGAGTGTTTGAAGCCAATAGGATAGGCCAGGTGGTACACCTGGCTGCCAGGGCGGGGGTAAGGCCTTCCATACAGGATCCCCTGCTTTACGGGCAGGTTAATGTTAATGGAACCATGAACCTACTTAAGCTGGCCCAGGAAAATGGGGTATCCAAATTTATTTTTGCCTCCTCCTCATCGGTTTATGGCAATAACAAAAAAATACCTTTTGCCGAAACCGATAATGTGGATTTCCCCATCTCCCCCTATGCTGCTACTAAAAAAAGCGGGGAACTTATTTGCTATACCTATCATCATCTTTATAATATAAATTGTTTTTGCTTAAGGTTTTTTACTGTTTACGGTCCCAGACAGAGGCCGGAGATGGCCATACATAAATTTGTGGCCAAGATAGACAGGGAGGATACCATTGATATGTACGGAGATGGTTCCACCAGCAGGGATTATACTTATATAGATGACATAACTGCAGCGCTTAAGGCCTGCCTGGACAGAGTAAAGGGGTATCAGATTATTAACCTGGGCAACAGCCACCCGGTAACCTTAAGGCAGCTTATTGAAATCATTGAACAGAAACTGGGTAAGAAGGCAAAAATCCGGCAGATGGGGATGCAGCCGGGGGATGTAGAGACAACTTTTGCCCGTATAGAAAAGGCAAAGCAGATACTGGATTATAATCCCTCCACTCCCCTGGAGCAGGGTATAGAAAAATTTATTAATTGGTACCGACAAAAGGAGAATTAAAGTGGATAAAAGCAAAGAGAATTCTTCAAACTTTTTTAAAAGTAAAGCATTCATCATTATAATTATAGCGGCGCTGATACTGGCCATAGCCATACCCGTAGGATATATATTTTATCTAGATTACTTAAACACCCCCAATTTCGTTAGCAGCGGTTCCAACTATATAACTGTATCTGCCGACCAGGCCAGTCCCGGTGATGAGCTCACCTATACCATCAACCTGGCCAATGAGGGAAGAAAAGATGTAACTGATGTGCATATAACTACAGATATGCCGGAGCATACCAGCATCAGCTCACAGGATATAGATTACCTGGAACATGTAGACCGGGATACCATTAGTTTCATGGTGGACATGATAAAAGTAGGCCAGACCAGGCAACTGTCTTATACCGTTACTGTAGATAATCCCCTGGACCACGGCACGGTTATCGCCAATAACAGTTTTAAGATCACCTACAGAAGGCAGGGCGACCAGGAGAAGATAGAGAAGAAATTTGAAACCAGCCTGGAGACAGTTGTGGAAAGCAATATTGATTTTGCAGAATCCTATTACAAGGTTACCGATGAAAATGGGGAATACATAAGGATGGGTGACAACCTGAATATTGTATTCTTTATTAAAAACAGCGGTAACATGATAGCCGAAGATGTAAAGATAAAAGGCATAATTCCCGACAATACCGACTATGTGGAAGGAAGTTTTACCTCGGATACCGCCTATATGGACCAGGTGGATGGAGAGCCGGTTATAAGGGTGGACCGGATGGAGACCGGAGCCAAAATGTTCATAAATTACTCGGTTCAGGTAGCCTCCGGCCTTGCAGATAACACCAAAGTTGTATTCGGGCCTACCATTGAAAATGGCACTGTCCAGGCAGTTCTTGAAAACCAGGAGCTAACGGTAAGGGCTTTCCCCCAGTTCAGCCAGTTCAGCCTGACCGGGGCAGATGAAAATGGCGGGGACCTTCTACCCAATGAAACTATAAAATACGCCGTAACCTTTAAAAATGATGGGGATGGAAGCGCTTTTAACGTATTTGTGGAAAACTCTATTCCCGATAATACCACCCTGCTTGATTCCAGTATTGACCCTTCCATGTTTAATTGGGAAATGCAGAATAAGGTATTCAGCATAAGGATAGCGGAACTGGCTCCCGGTGAAGAGTTTACTTATTTCTACCGGGTAAAAGTTTCTGGTGGCCTGTACTACGGTACCAAAGTCACCAATACCTGTACCCTCATCTATCAGGAAGATAGGCTGAATTCAGAATCGGTAACCCATACGGTTATTTCCAATTATGGTTATAATGTGGTGGTTATGGGTGACTCCCAGGTTGCCAATACCAAATGGGTAAACCACTTAAACAATATGTTTGAACAGAGATATTTTTACGGAGACTTTAGCTTCATTAAAAGCGGCAAGGCCGGGGAGACTGTAGATATGGGATATAACCGGATGCTCAGCTCGGGAATCCTGGGCCAGAGCCCCTATATTTTTATCATCAATTATGGTACAAATGATGCCGATACCTCTTCCGGTTATTACCGGATAGCCCCGGAGACCTTCCGCTATTATCTGGGAGCTATGATAGATACCATAAAGACCAATACCGGCGCCCTGGTAGTGGTAATGTCTACCGGAGTGTCTAATGAAAAGGTTAATGAAGCCCACCACAATTCAGATCTGGCCACTTATAGCAATCTGGCATCCCAGGTTGCGGCCCAGCACGGTGCGGTGTTTGTGGATGTATTCAATCCTATGATGCAGAGCGGAAATCCAAACCAGTACCTGGGAGACGGACTGCACTATAACAGCACCGGGGATCAATTTGTGGCTACTATTGCTTTCAATACCATTTCCAGGTACCTTAACCAGTACGGTACCAGGTAGATTGCAGGTAGAAGCTGAAAAGCAGTATAAGATAATATTACTGCAGGATTGATGCCTACTATTTGGTTTAATTGCCCCTGACTGCCATAAACAGCACATTGGCCAGGGCTATTAACAATAGCAGTAAAGCAAACAGTATGGTATTTACCAGGGTAATGGTTTTTTTACTTTTGCGGTTAACTTTTAAGCTTAGATTAACTATGCCTATCACTACTAGGCCTACCAGAAATAAATAAATAGAAGAAAATATAAAGTCGCTGGAAGCCTTGCTGAGAATGGTGCTTACCGGCCTGGTGGTAATTATATTAATTATTGCCTGCTTAATTGCCCCCATCTCTGGCCCCCCTTATCTGGTCTGCTATGTCTTTTCCCAAAAGCAGCAGTATCCATATTATAATTGCGCTGTATGCAGTCCTGAAGAAATTTATAAAGGTCTCTATATTTACGGTGGTGCCGAATTTAAGGTCTAAAAGCTGCAGCTTGAAATTTTCTGCTATCTGGTGAAAATAAGTTCCGTCCAGTGGGCTGAACAGGTAGGGGGTAAACACACCAATGTCTGAATTGAACAGCCAGAAGAAGAACCAGGCCCCTGTAAGCAGGTAAAACAGGCCCAGGTACTTAGAATGCCTGCATATTATGATGGCAGCAAAGGGTATAAACCAGCTGAACCACTGGGCAGCTGAGGGAGAAGTCAGATAAAATATTAAGAAAAAAATCAGGCTGAATATGGATACCGTGGTAAGCTCGGAGTCAGGGTATATCCGGTAGGCTGACCCCAGGTTTTTTATTTTATAACCGTAGGTTAAATACAACAGTGCGGCTAAAAACAGTATATAGAACAATACAAACAGCTGGATCTTAAATCCTCCCAGGGCAATAAGGGAATAATCAAAGAGAAACCTTAAAAACTGGCTTTCTGCTTCCAGGCCGTGCAGGGTCCTTATTCCCGGATAGGTCCTGTGGAAGGCAAATATCGCCAGTATAGGCAGGATGGTAAATATTATAAACACTATCCTGTCTCTCAATTTTTTGGGCAGCAGTATAAACAGTACCGGTATCAAAAAGAAGGTATAGGCCCTGCTTACCACCGATAATCCCAGAAACAGGCCGCTTAAGTAAAAATTCTTTTTGCTTATGCCAAAATACAGGCACAGGGCCAGCAGGAAATAGATATAGATCTCATATCTGCCGAATATGTATACCGCATATATTATTACCGGGTTAAACATCCAGAATTTAAGGAAGGCCATGGTATGTTTTCTCTGCCGGATAAGCTGGAGCAGAAGCAGTACCGTGGCCAGTTCCAGCAGCAGGTAGGGAATTTTAAACATAAACAGGGTCCTGAAAATATAGGGAGAGGATACAAACCTTAACATATTTTCAATTTCAATAGTGGTAATGCCTCCCTCCATGGGCACAAAAACCTCTGCCGCATTGGGTATAAAGGGCAGGATTATCTTCATGAAAAAGGCATCCATATAATGGGATACAAACTGGAAAAAGCTGGGGAAAAAGTTTATGCCTTCTGCTATCTGGTATACCCTTACATGCTCGGATAAAAAGTCATTATGGGCAGAAAAAGGCATAAACAAAAACCTCAGCAGAACTCCTCCCAGGATAATACGGTTTACCCGCAATCTGGATTGCGGCTGTTCTCTTATCTCCGGAGGGTAGCAGCCAAGATATATGCGCCTTATTTTATTTACTATTGCCTGCACTCTTTTCGCCTTTCCCTGTAGTAAATAAATATACAACCAGCCACCGATATTAGCAAAACAAATGCGGAAACAGCAATGCTGATATAAAACCACACCGGTTCATACCTGAACTCTATTTCATGTTCTCCCGGCTCCAGGTAAAGAGCCCTGAACAGATAATCGGCCTTAAGTATTTCTGTCTTCTGCCCGTCTATATAAGCATTCCAGTCCGGGTCATAGCGGTCCAGAAGCACCACATAGGCAGGCTCCTGGGTTTCTGCCTTCAGCACTACCCGGTTATTGGAATACTCGGTTATCTCTGTATTACCCTCTGCCTTTCCTTCTACCGGAGGGTTGCTGCCTTCCAGAAGTACTGTACTTTGCAGATCCAGTTTATGGTTATCCACCAGGTAAGCTAAAACCTGCTCCTCGGATTCAAACTCCAGGGAGTTTCCTGCCAGAAAAGCACGGGGCAGAAAATTGTAGTTTCTGTATATCTTTACTTCCTTATTGTAATTTAACATCAGGTCGCCCAGGCCCAGGCTGTCTTTGGGTATGATCATAGGATTGCCCCATCCCGGCACATCATTTTCAGCATCCTGCTTGCTGACGGTTTGAAATACCATAGTTACTTCCCGTCCCCCATAAGCGGAAAGGTCAATCCGGTGGGCAAACCACCTGCGGTCACCTTCCACCTGCACCGGGTTAAGGTCCTGTTCAAATACCAGGTCGGTCTGGTCCCCATCCTTAATATAGATCTTGTATATTACCCCGTCTCCCTGCTGGCTGGCCCAGTAGTTGGGATGGATAGCATTATAGAATACCAGCTCACTGGACGGGGGTATTTTATATTTGAATTCCATGGCTGAATCCGAGCTTACCTCTATAGTGGGAATTATGTGTTCCATAAAATTCCAGGTGGTAAGCACGCTGTTTTCCCGGCTGTGCTGGTCCAGGTTTTTATCCATATTATTGAAAAAATATCCCATCTCCTGCATAAAGGCATAGCTGGTTATGTACTTGGTATTGGTAAGGGCCAGAAAATTAGCATACAGCTTATCCGCCCCTACCTTGCCATTGGGCCTTACCCGGTCGCTTCCCTGGAACGCCGCCCAGAAATGGGCATAGTTATAGGGCATTACCGGATCATACCCGGCTATATCCTCCAGGCCGTGTATCCACAATGAATTGGGGTTAAAAGTGCCGCCCATTATTCCCAGATTCCTGCTTCTCTGGGTATCCTGTTTAAGATAAGCTATGGATTCGGTCTCAAAATAGATCTGGTCTGCGGGGGAGGTGGTATTGTAGTTTATGCCAAACACAAACAAATCACATACTATAAGGGGGATCAGAAGCCATATGAATGCCTTCTTTTTAGTGTTTATGGCCAAGATAATGAAAGCGGCAGAAACTGCCACCAGCACCATAAATAATATGAAGGAAAGCGTCTCCAGCCTTATCAGGGGATTCTGGTTCATATCCTGCAGGCTGATATGGGTATCAAAACCATAATTCAAGCCAATAATGATGGCCATAAAAACAGCTGCCAGGGCTCCAGTAAAAATCATGGTTTTCTTCTTCTGCCAAATTTTTATGTGTTGCAAATAGGATATGCCAAATCCAGCCAGTACTGCCAGGCAGAAAGGTACCAGCAGCAGGATCCTTGATATGGATGATTTGTTAAAGAAAGGAATAATTCTGTTAAATATATCAAAAATCTGGGGCACAGAATTCAGCAGCACTGCCACTACCCCAATGGCCAGAAAGGAAAATACCAGTTTGCCTCTTTTAAATACTACTGCAATAGCTGCCAGAAACAGGGTAGCTATGCCGGAATAACGGACCGCCTCTATAAAATTGGTGCCGGACAGCCAGAAAGAGCCCTTGATGCCGTTTCCGAAAAAATTGGGGTTTAACATGGTTACCAGGTATCTGAAGTTGGGGCTGCCCCCTCCTCCCCGGTCCTGTACCGCCCGCAGAGAGTCCTGTAACTCTTTATAGAAGGGAAGTATAAAGCAGGCCCCTATAGCCATACCTATTACCCCTATCAGGGCGGTAACCCCTATATTCTGCCAGAATTGTTTGAATTTTTTATCCTTAAGGTCATAGAACAAATGCACCAGCATCACAATAATTATGGCTATGGCTGTAAACTGAACCACCTGGCTGTAGCCGGAGAGAACCTGCAGGCCCAGGGCTATACCTGCCAGGATGGCAAACACTGCCCGGCGCTCACGGTAAAATCTGATAAGGAAAAGCAATATCAGGGGTATCCACAACTCTCCCCTGAAGTGGGTGGGAAACTCCAGCCATACCACCGTATTGGCATTGAACATAAACACCGCCGAGGCGAAAAAAGAGCCCAGTTTGCCTATGCCCAGGCTTTTACACAGGATATAGATAAACATTCCCCCCACAAAAAGGTGGAAGGCTACTGCAAAACCAAAAGCATACACGGTGGGGAGCAGCAGAAACAGAAAATCAAGGGGGTTGTAAAGGTCGCTTACCACCTTGGAGTTATAGGCATAGCCGCAGAAGGCATTAGGGTTCCACATGGGCACAATCCCTTGGTCAAAACTGGCCTTAAGGTAATGTTTCATGGGATAATATATGTATATGGGGTCGGATAAGGCATTATTGTAGGGGGCCTGGCCAGGCTGATACTGGTTTTGTTCAGAAAGAGCCCAGGGGTGCACAGTAGTATTGACCATATCCGCCGGAAGGAGTACATCTGCTGCAAAGAATATCCTCCACAGAAAACCTACAATCATTATAATCAGCAGAATGGATACTATAAGATATTCTTTTACTCTGGATTTTTGGCTTAATTGTTTGCCTGGCACCTGTATCCTGACCTAGATTTTTAGATAGATTTTATCATTTAAAATATAGATTTAAAACAAAAGGTTTAAAAATAATGTATGATTTGTTTTATAATCAACAGCAGTAAGCGGTGATAGACAAACCCCTGCTATAATGCTAAACTTTTTTCATATTTTGGTTATGGTTTCTAAGGACTAATAAATGGAGAACAATAAAAGCATCGATGTTTCAGTAATCATTCCCATCTTTAATGAAGAAAAAAATATAGAATCCCTGCATCAAAGGCTGGAAAAAGTGCTTGATGATACCGGACTCTCTTATGAGGTCCTGTTTATCGACGATGGGTCACAGGATGGCAGCTGGGACGAGATGCTAAAAGTCCACCAGGCCAACAACCGGTTTAAGATTATAAAATTCAGGAGAAACTTCGGTCAGACACCGGCCATGAGTGCAGGATTTGATTACAGCAAGGGAGAGATTGTGGTAACCCTGGATGCCGACCTTCAGAATGAACCGGAAGATATACCCAAACTGGTTGAAGAAATGAATAAGGGCTACGATGTGGTAAGCGGATGGAGAAAAGACAGGAAAGAAAATTATCTCACCCGGAGGTTTCCTTCCATGATAGCCAACCGGCTCATATCCTTTCTAACCGGGGTAAGACTCCATGATTTTGGCTGTACCCTGAAAGCTTATAGAAAAGAAGTGGTAAAAAATACCAAGGTTTACGGGGAAATGCACCGTTACATACCAGCTTTAGCCAGCTGGATGGGCATAAATGTTTCCGAGGTAGTGGTTAACCACAATCCCAGGAAGCATGGTAAGTCCAAGTATGGGCTAAACAGGATTTTCAAGGTATTCCTGGATATAATAACTTTGAAGTTTTTGTTAAGTTTTTCCACCAAGCCCATACAGATCTTTGGCCTGCTGGGGATAATTGTGGTTGCCCTGGGAGGCATACTTACCCTGGTACTTATCATACAGAGGATATTCTTCCTGATAAGCCTGGGAAACCGTCCCCTGTTCATCCTGGCCATATTCATGGTATTTATAGGGATACAGTTTATTACCTTCGGTCTGCTGGCAGAGTTAAATATCCGCATATACCATGAGTCACAACAGAAGCCTACCTACTTTATAAGGGAGATAAAGGGCTAAACAGGTGAATATAAAAAAAGTATCCAGGCTGGCAAAGTCATACTTTAATTATATTAAAAAAAACACCCGGACCAATTATTTCCCCTGCCGGGTGTGGATAGAGGTTACCAGTAACTGTAACCTTAGGTGCCGGCTGTGCCCCAATAAGGACATCCCTTCCGCCGACAAGGGGTTTATGGATTTTGACCTCTACAAACAGATTATGGACCAGGTCGGCCACCGGGTAAATGATATTTATCTTTTTCACCGGGGGGAGCCTTTCCTTCATCCCCGGCTTATAGATATGATAACCTATGCCAAAAAGACCCCGGCTACCATACGCATCCATACCAATGCTACTCTGCTGGACCAAGAAAATACCGACCAGATCATTAAGTCCGGCCTGGATTTTATTTCTTTTTCTTTTGACGGTTATGATAAAAAAACTTATGAAGCCCAGCGGATCAATTCAAATTTTGAACATACCCTGGAAAATATTATCTATTTCTTAAAAAGAAAGAAACAGCTTTCAAGCCCCCTGCCCTATACCGTACTTCAGATAATGGAGTACAGCCCCCAGCAAAATAAGGCGGTAAGGGAGAAGTTTTTAAAAAATTTTGACCGGCTGCCCCTAAACCGAGTAGTAACCAGGAAACCCCATAACTGGGCAGGCCTGGTACAGGGAGAAAATCATGGCAGGAACAATTATGTTGCCTGTACCTTTTTATGGTATGCTTTAGTGATATTGTTTAACGGGGATATGGTACCCTGTCCCCAGGATTTTAAGGGCAGCCTGAAACTGGGAAATATTAAACAGGAGAGCATTGATTCTGTATTTAACGGAAAATCCATGCAGATACTGAGAGAAAAAATAGCCGGAAAAGATATAGCGGATCTTGTACCCTGCAATTGTTGTGACCGTTTGTGGAGGGATACTTTTATGGGGCTTCCCACCGATTACCTGAAGACTTTTTTAAAAGACAACCTGGGGGCAAGTTAATTGAAATCCAGAATCTTTAATATTCTTAAAGTAGCAGTCAGCCTGTCCCTTATCGGTTACCTGATCTACAAGTACTGGGATGAAATAGTTGATTTTCTCACTACGGTAACGGTTAATGATATAAATTTCTGGTTTCTTTTCCTGGCAGCCTTTATGCATTTTACCGGGCTTATTATTTCTGCGGTAAGGTGGCAGATGCTTCTCAGGCTCCAGGGGGTAAACCCTACCATCAACTATCTAAATGGATCACTGCTTATCGGTATTTTTTTAAACAATTTCCTTCCCAGCAGCATAGGCGGAGATACCTACCGCGCCTATGATGCGGCCCAGTTAAAAAACAGCAGCTGGCCTAAATCCCTGACTGTAATCCTGATGGAAAGAGGCACCGGGGTTATAGCCCTGGTATGTTTTGTAATGCTGTCATTGTTTTTAGGCTTCAGTTTAACTGAGTTAAACTTCATCTTTGTGGTGGTTATCATACTGTTTGTGGTTTTTGGCATATTTTTAATATTGCTTCTAAACCCCCGGTTGCTGAAACCCTTGAACTTTCTCTTCAAAATCAAATTTATGCGCAAAATTAAGGATAAACTGAGAAATATTATGGAGGCTCTTACCGCCTTGAAAAACAAAAAGGTTTTAGCCTTGCTGGTATTTTTAAGTTTCCTGATGCAGTTTAATGTAATCCTTCACTATTATTTTGCTGCCCTGGCGCTGAAGATAGATATAAGTTTTGTGTCCTTTTTATTTATGGTGCCCATTGTACTGCTGGTGGCAATGATTCCCATCTCTATTGGAGGGATAGGAATAAGAGAAAATACCACTGCCTATTTTCTGACCGGTTTTGGGGTACTTGCTTCCAGAGCAGCCATATTTCCCCTGCTGATCCTGTTTATGCTTTTAGCAGAATCAATAATTGGTGGGGTTATGTTTTTAATCAGAAAGCCCAAGATTGCAAATATCAGGCAACCGGATAAAAAATAGTTTTATCCGGTATTCTATATTGGATACTGCCAGATCCATTATTAATAGTGTTTTGTTTTAGCTTAAAAAAACCTGGTTGGTAAAAATTAATGAGGAGGCCCTTTCCGGGCCTCCCTTCCATAAGTTTTATTTCTTGGCTCCCTCAATCCTTAAATAAGTACACAGGCAAGCTGCAGTCAACAGGGCAGCCGCGGCTAATATATAATGGAACCAGTCATACCCGGTATAGGGCAGCTCTTCGGTAACCCCTGCTACCTCTACAGTTTCCTTCTCTTCGGTAATACCTGCAGCTTCTATCTGGCCTATGATGCCAAAATCAACATAGATAGTATGGTTCGAATCTACATTGGAAAAGGTATAACTATCTACTGCCCCCACAGGTACACCATCTACCATAACCTCCGATATTTCATAACCATCTTTGGGAGTTATAATATAGGTCTTATCATTTCCCTGTGTTACTTCGGTCACTCCCTCATCAGATATGGAACCGCCGCTGCCGCCAGAGGCAGTAATAGTAAATACTGCTGTTTCGGTTTCTTCAGGAGACGAAGCCGGTTTATTCGTATCCTGGGCGGGTTGGCCCGGCTCAGTTACGGTAATAGTTTCAGAGGCTTGAGCCAGTATCATTTGCTCGGGCAAGATCACCTTATCAGCAACCATTAAAGTTACTGGTTCGCTCAAATTTATCAGGGTAAGCGTAATGGTATAATCTCCGGCGGTATCGAATATTGCAGTAACATCTGTAGTAGCGGAATAGTCAGGAGGAAGGGGAAATCCTGTCTTCGGACCCCAGTGCTTTTCTGCCGCTATATCGTATTCAGTGCCGGTGGTATCCTTGGCCAGCAGTTTTGCGGTTCCCGGCCCATTTACCTCTACATCTATTATTACCAGGCCATATCCTTCCGATCTTGTGGTAGTTGCCTGAAGAGTTACGGGAATTACTGTGGGTTCATTTACTATAAATTCCTTGCCGCCCACATCATAAGAAAATCCATATTCCGATTTACCAGCTTCTAATACATTTATTTCAGCACTTCCTGAAGTAATAGTGCTATCTGAATCCAGATCATACAGTTCAAAATTTATGGTATATGTTCCGGCAGTATCAAATTTACATTCAAAGCTGGTAGTGGCACTAAAATCAGCATCAAGAGCAAATCCACTTGCAGGGCCCCACCTGCCTATAGCGGCAACATCATAGGTGCCAGAACTATCTGAAGCCCATAATTCTGCTGTACCCGGTCCGCTGTAACTGACCTTGTATATAACATTGCTATAGCCTTCACTACCCAATGTATCCGTACTTAAAGTAACCGGTACATCAGTGCCAGAGCCTCCAGCAACAAAAGTTTTTCCGCTCAGGTCATAAGAAAACTCATAGGTAGATTTTGCCGGTTGGGCATATACAGACGTTGGTACCAAAAATAGCACCAGCATGATGGCTAAGCTTAGAATAAATGCAATTTTTCCTGGTTTTTTAAAATACATTTTCCCTCCTTTGGATAAATTTACAATTAGTGGGCCGTCTGTTCTAAAACTGTCACCTCCTTTTTCATGGCCCAAAAAAATAAACCGGCTAATATTTAGCCGGTTTCGCTATTCGCTCCACTTTCCCTTTAAGCGCCCAGATACAGGAAAAGCTTCAAAGCCTCTAAATTGCTGGTAGACAATATTTAATTTTTATTGTAGATATATCTAAGTATTTTTTCTAGGTATTATATAAATATAATATATTTAAATATCATGTCAAGTAGTAATTGCAGTAATTTTGCCACAGTTGGAAATCGGGTTGTAACAATATCAGTAATATTTATATTAAAGCGGACCAAAACTTGAAATGAAAATGGAACTTTGCAGCAGCATATTATGATATGGTTATTAATATCTTGGCCGGAAACAATTGTTTAATTATTTACTACCCTCAATAACACATCTACCATATCCGGATCGAATTTTATCCCTGATTGTTTTCTAATTGCTTCAAGCGCTTCACTTGAGGACATCAGTTCCGGCCTTAGTTTACTGGTCAGGGCATCATAAGTTTCCGCTACCCTTATTATTCTGGCTATCCTGG